>JBJKPO010000098.1:0-4071 GCA_046706235.1 Bacillota bacterium
GATTGACCTGCTGGATTCGGAATCCAATACCAGTGTGGTTATCGATACCTCCTCCCTTGGAGTGCGGTTGGAGTTCGAACGGCGCTCCCGGGAACGTTTTAATGAAACCGCCAATCTGTTCAAACGCAATAAGGTGGATTTTGTAGAAATATCAACCGGTAAATCGTATTTGGAACCGTTACAAAAAATGTTTTTAAAACGCCAGAAAAGAATTCATTAATGTGAGGGTAACATGTCGGACTCAAATGTATCAAAAAAACAATTCAATTGGATCCCATTAATAATAACGATTGCTGTGGTTCTTGCCGTTTTAGGCGCCGCTTTTTTAGTTTGGAAAGGCGCGGATTATTTATTTCCAAAACCGCTCACGTTAAAACCAGCCGAAAAAATTAAAGGCCGAATAACGGTCGATTCCCCCGGGCCATTTTATATCGGTGATCTAATTCCGGTGACGCTTTCAATCGAATCCCGTTCAGGTGTTACTTTCCCGGTGCCCGATCTGGTGGATGCCAATCCGCAAGCTTTACAAATCAAGGAAAGATCAAAGCCGGTTTCCGAACGCCGTAAAAACGGCACGGTTCTCAAACTTCATTTTCTGGTGACAAGCTGGGAAACGGGTTCCTTTACGATAGCTTCATCGAAGGCCGACTACCAATATAAATCGAAACCGGCGGGATCTTTTACGATTTCCGGTTGTAAAATTACCGTTAATTCCACATTGCCGCAAAATAAAACCAACGAGCAATTGTTAAAGCTGGATGTAAAAAACACAAAAAGCCCGGCGGGGATACCGCCCCGTTATCAAATCCTCTGGTTTTTCCTGGCCGGGATTATTTTGCTGGTTTTCATCGGGTTATTGGTAAGAGTGCTTCACAAAATGGTACGTCAAAAAGGTGCGGGATTGGCGCCGGACGCTATACTTAAGGAACCGGCCCACATCATTGCCTTGCGCCGTCTGGAAGCCATCCGCAATGCTAATTATTTGGCCGATGGAGATTTTAAGAACTATTACAGCGAGTTGAGTGAATGCGTCCGGGAATATATGGAAAACCGTTTTCAAATCCGGGCTTTGGAGATGACCACCGAGGAATTCCTGAATTATTTAAGCACCAACCGCCGTCTTCAATTGGAATATCAAATGATTTTAAAGGACTTCCTTAATTCCTCCGATCTGGTGAAGTTCGCTAAGCACTTACCGGTGCGGGAGGAAGCCGATCGCGCCCTGGCGATCATTCATCAGTTGATTGAAGCCACCAAGGAGGTCCCGAATCTGGAAACGGCTCAAATTTCGAACCCGGATCAAACCAATCAAACCGTTACCCTTGAGGAGCAGAAATCATGATTAGCTTTCGCGATCCGCTTTTTTTGATATTATTGGTTTTTCCTCCGGTAATCTGGTATTTTATCCGACAACGCCGTTTGCCGGGAACGATTCTTTATTCCGATACTTCGCTTTGCAAAAACGCCGGAACTACCTGGAAGATCCAGGGATTGGAGGCATTGCCCGTGATGACCGCTTTGGGTCTTATCTTGTTGATAATTGCCTTGGCGCGGCCGCAAATCGGTTTAAAAAGCTCCATGATCCGGCGTGAGGGCATCGATATCGTAATGGTCCTGGATGTTTCCACCAGTATGCTGGCGGAAGATTTTAAAATCGGAGGTAATCAAACTAACCGGATCGAAGTGGTCAAAATGGTGGCCGGTGATTTCATCGAACGGCGACCCAATGACCGTATCGGTATCGTTATCTTTTCCGGACGCCCTTATATTCTCTCCCCGATTACCTGGGACCACGACTGGTGTATCAATCGTTTGACCGAGGTTAAGGCCGGGATGATCGAGGACGGGACCGCGATTGGTTCGGCGCTGGCCACAGCCGTCAACAGACTGCGGGAATCAAACGCCAAAAGTAAAGTAATCGTATTATTGACCGATGGAATGAATAACGCGGGACAAATCATGCCGGAGGCGGCCGCTGAAGCCGCCAAGGCGATGGGAGTCATCGTATATACTGTTGGAGCAGGCTCCAAGGGACTGGTTCCCTATCCGGTATTCGACCAATTTGGACGTAAGTTTTACCAGTCCTTAAAGGTCGATTTGGATGAAACACTATTGAAAAAAATCGCGACTATCACCAAGGGCCATTATTTTCGGGCCACCGACGCTCAAAGTCTCGCCGCTATCTTTCACCGGATTGATAAGTTAGCCAAGACTTTGATGGATGTGCCGCGTTATCGCGAGTACCTGGATTTGTATCCGTACTTTTTAATCGCCGCCCTGATCTTGCTATTGACGGAAATCATTTTCGCGAATACCGTGCTCAGGAGATTACCATGACTTTAATTCATCCTTTTTACAGCTTACTAATGCTGGTTCCTTTGATTTTAATTATATTTTACGCGATTGTACAGCGCCGTACTAACCGCGATTTGCAAGTTTTCGCCGCTAAATCATTATTGCCCAAAATAGTCGACTATTCCGGACAAAAACTGCGCTTCCGGCAAAGAATTTTACGGATTATCGGCTTATTGTTGTTAATCACGGCGCTATGCGGACCGGGTTGGGGTTACGTTTGGCAGGAGCTGAAAAGTCAAGGTTTGGAAATAATCTTTGCCGTTGACACCTCGAAAAGCATGATGGCTAATGATATTAAACCAAGCCGTCTGGAAAGGACCAAGTTGGCGTTAATTGATTTTATAAGTAAGATTGAAGGCAACAAAGTCGGATTGATTGCTTTTTCCGGCACCAGTTTCCTGGCTTGCCCGCTGACATTGGATTATGACGCTTTCGCGGGAACTTTGAATTCTTTAAGCGTGAATACCATCCCCAGGGGCGGAACGGCGATCGGGGCTGCGATTACCAATGCGCGGCAAGCTTTTCAGACCGCGGGATCCGGCAATAAAATCATGGTCTTGATTACCGATGGCGAAAATCATGAGGGCGATCCATTGGCCGAAGCCAAATTAGCCGCCCGGGAAAACATCTCAATCTATACAATCGGTATCGGCAGCCCCGAGGGCGAGTTAATAATTCTTAAGGATGAAAACGGCAATACCTCTTATTTAAAAGATAAGAACGGCAATGTTGTAAAATCCAGACTTAATGAAAAACTATTGCAGGATATCGCCTCGGCAACCGGTGGTTCGTATATCAAGGCCAATGGAGTTTTCCTCGGCCTGGACGAACTGTATAACACTCGTTTCGCCAAGATTAATAAAAAAGAAATCAGCAGTAAATGGCAAAAAAAATATCTGGATCGATATCAGATCCCGTTATTGTTGGCGGTTTTAGTTTTAATGGCTGAATTTGGTCTCGGGATCCAAAGACGGCGTTCAGGAGTGACGACATAAACTAAAGCTATATTGAACCGCAAATTTTAAGTTTTGGGAGTGCAGTAAAGTGAAAAAAACTACTAAAATAATATGGCTGAGTGTTGGAGCCTTCGCGGTAATATTGCTGATGGTAATTTTAGTATGGGGCGCGACGATCCGAATGGCTTATGCCAACCGGCTTTTTAATGAAGGGAAAATCGATGAAGCCCGTAAAATTTATGAGGATATGGCGGTCGACACGCCAAAATCTCCTTATTGTTTTCATAATCAAGCCCTTCCCGATTACCGGCGGGATGATTATCAAAAAGCGATCGATAAATTTAAAAAAGCCGATGAATTACTGGCAGCGCAAAAATTGAATTCCCGGTCCAAGAACAAATTAATCAATCGTTTTCAATATAATCTGGGGAATTCCCATTTCAAATTGGCTTCCAAAGCCAAGACCGAACAAACTCATGATATGTACCAACAAGCCCTGGAATGTTATCGAAAGGCAATCGAGGCCAATCCAAAGGATAGCGCCGCCAAGTACAATTACGAATTGGCCAAATTGCGGTTAAAAAACCAGCCACAGCAGGAACAAAAGCAACCCAAGCCTAATAAAAACGATAACAAAAATGATGCTGAGAACCTGTTGAACGCGGCCAAGCAGGATGAAAAATATCAAGTCCGGGTCCCGGTTTCGGTCGCTCCGGTTGATCAAGACTGGTAGTAACCTTTAAAATAGGTGAAATTGAAT
>JBJKPO010000099.1:0-2711 GCA_046706235.1 Bacillota bacterium
CCCGACTATCCGACGGTGGAGGGAGTTAAATATGCGGCCCGGCTGGTTTCGGAACGAACCCGGGGCCGGATTCGGATTACTGTTTATCCCAATGGAGTTTTAGGTCCGGAGACCGAGGTAATCAAGATGGTGCGGCGCGGTACCCTTGACATGGCCCGGGTAAGCGTAACCGAAATCGCCGGGATCTATCCCAAATTTCGGGTCTTATTACTGCCGTATTTATTTCGCGATGATAACCATAAATGGAAAGTCTTAAACGGTAAAGTCGGGACTCAGCTATTAGAAGAACTTACGGCAAGCGGACTTGTCGGACTTTGTTACCAGGAGGCGGGTTATCGCAGCTTTTATAATTCCAAGCGTCCCATTTACCTGCCTTCGGATTTAAAAGGTTTGAAAATCAGGGTACAGCCGAGTCAGATCATGATCCGCCTGGTGGAGTCGCTGGGGGCGGCGGCGGTACCGATTAATTTTCGAGAAGCTTTTTCCGCGTTGGAATTTGGCGCCATCGACGGCGCCGAAAATAACATTCCCAGCTATTTGAGTTCCGAACATTATAAAGTAGCCCGTTATTATTCTTTCGACCGTCACTCTTCCATTCCTGAAGTACTTATTATTTCTAAAAAGGTTTGGGATGGTTTGCCGAAGGAGGATCGCATTGTTATCACGAAAGCCGCTAAGAAGTCGGTTGATTACCAGCGGGGTCTATGGGTCAAATATGAAACAAAAAGTCTTAAGTTACTGCAACAAAAAGGCTGCCGGTTTAATGAGGTAAATCAAGAAGCGTTTCGTAACAAACTCGCCCCCTTTTATCATAAAAACGCGGTGCAATATCAAGCTTTAATCACGGCGATTGCTTCAATCAAATAAGTTATTTTCGTCGGTATATATAATTAGGCCGCCCCTGTTTACCATATACCAAATCGCATTCGATCGCCCGGTTTTCATTGAGCAGCTTCAGGTATCGCCGGGCCGCCACCACTGATATTCCCGCTAAGCCGGCAATTTCTTCGGCCGTTACCCCATCATTAGTCTGGTTTTCGACAATTTCCAGGATTTTATCCCGGGTTAACCGGCTAAAGCCTTTCGGAAGAGTATTCTCTTGGTGGTTAAGGTTTATTTGGTCGATATCCGCTTGGGATACTTCGGTCTGGTCCAGGGTTTTCAAAAATTGTTTATAATTTAACAGTGATTGTAAAAAACGTTGTTTCAAAAAGGGTTTAATCAGATAATCCCTGATTCCCAAACGCAAGCATTCCTGGACAATGGGAATCTCTCTGGCGGCGGTAATCACGATAAAATCAATCCGGTTATTTAAGACGCGAATCTTTTCGATAACCATGGTTCCGTTAAAATCCGGCAGGTAATTATCAAGTAACACCAACTGCGGGTCAAGCTTGGCCGTTAATTCCACAGCTTCCGATCCGGTGCGGGCCACTCCAACCTCAATGAAGTCAGGATCAGCTTTTAAAAATTCCCTGGTGATCTCAACCACTATCGGGTCATCTTCGACCAATAAAACTTTAATTATCGCCAAAGCCGGTTCCTCCGTTTTTTAAAGGAATTTTTACCATAAACAGCGTCATCTTTCCGGAATGTACTCGAATCAGGCCATGCAAGCTATCGACCGATTGTTTCACTAAACTCAATCCGATTCCCTTATTTTGCCCTTTTTTGGTGGTAAAACCCCGTGTGAAAATTTGTTTTTTGATTTCGGGAGAAATACCGGGGCCGTTATCGGTTACCAGTATTCGTAAATAATTTTTAGCGGGACTGATTTTGATCGATACTTTTTTTATGGCTTGGGAGCTTTCTTGAAGAGACTCGAAGGCATTTTCGATCAAATTCCCGATGATACAAACTAATTCGATATCAGGTATCGGTACTCCTTTCGGCAAACAGCTCGATTTATCGATTTCGAAACCGATATTCAACTCCTTGGCCCGGTTGAATTTCCCAAGCAGGATGCCGGAGATGGCCGAAGTCGAAAACGCGTTATGTAAAAAGGTAATCAAGTCTTGATGCAATCCGGATGTTTCGTGTAACAACATCAAGGCGGTTTCGTATTTGCCAAGTTGAATCAGGCCGGAGATCGACTGTAGTTTATTGATAAATTCGTGGGACTGGGCGCGAAGCGCCTGGGTGTAATTCTTAACTTCGACCAATTCCTCGGCCACTTTTTGGAATTCGGTGAGATCCCGCAGGGTAATTACCGCGCCCAGAATCCGGTTTTGAGTTTTGATGGGGACGCAATTATATACGATGACGATTTCACCGATAACTTGTTGCTGGTTGTAAATTGCTTTTCCATTTTTTAAGACCTCTTCAATATTCAGCGCGTAGAAAAATTTTTCAGCGGGCCGACCAAGCAACGCCAGGTTGACGGGCAAAATTTGTTCCGCTTGTTTATTAACCAGGGTGATCGTTCCTTCATGATCCAATGCGATTACACCTTCAAAGGTCGATTGGAGAATGGTGGTGCGCTGGTCTAATAGGGAAGCGATTTCCTGTGGTTCCATCCCGAAGATCGATTTTTTGATGTTGCGGGCCAGTATATTGGCCCCCATAAACCCGAAAATAAAGCCGAAACCGGTCAATAATTCCAGGAATAACTGCAGGCGCAGCAAGGCGGCCTTAATTTCGGCGCGGTTGTTTGCGATTCCGACAATTGCAGTGGCGCCGTCGCTGGGAATATTGCAAAATATATAATCATA
>JBJKPO010000100.1:0-7448 GCA_046706235.1 Bacillota bacterium
GTTTAACTTATCCCGCGTTTATCATGATAGCCTGTTTTGGGGCGATTATCTTTTTTGTAACGTCGGTTATCCCGCAGTTTCAAAATATATATAAGGATATCGGCATCGAATTGCCGTTGATCACCAAGTTAGTGCTGTTTTTCGGCAATGCTTGCATTAATTTTTGGTTTGTTCCTTTAATCGCAATTATTGCTTTGGTATTTTGGTTTTTTAAAGAGTCCGGCACACCGGACGGCAGGTACCGGCTGGATCGAATTAAACTGAACTTGCCGGTGCTTGGAAAATTACTGGGGAAGATCGCCACCCAAAAGATGGTTCAATCGTTAAGTTTATTGGTGGGAAGTGGGGTCGCTTTATTGACCAGCTTAACCATTACCAGCGATTTGGTCGGCAATGAGGTTTTTGCCCGCGCTTTACGGGAAGCCGAGCAACGGGTGAGGCAGGGAAACACTTTAGCGAGCAGTCTGGCGGCTTATCCGGTTTTTCCGATATTGGCGGTGGAAATGATTGCGGTGGGAGAGGAAGGCGGTAATCTCGATTTTATGCTGGAACAGGTTACCCGGACATACGACAATGAAATTAAACATAACCTGGGAATCTTTTTGTCCCTTGCCGAACCGGTGATTATTTTCTTACTGGTGGGAGTTATCGCCATTTTGGCCATTGCCATTATGTTGCCGGTCTTGAATATGAATTCACAATTTTCAGGTTGATAATTGGGCGGTTGTTTCCAAAAATTAAAACCATTATACGATAGGAGTCGAGGAAGATGAAAAAACAGAACCGAAAAGAAGCCGGTTATACCATGATTGAGATTTTAGCGGTCTTAACTTTATTAGCCGTGCTGATTATGATGGTGGCCCCGAACATTATTACTAATCTTACTCAAGGAAAAATCAGAGCCACCAAAACTCAAATTGAGGCTGTCAATAGTGTTTTGACCAATTATTTCATGGACAACGAAAGATACCCCACCACCGAACAAGGACTGAAAGCCTTGATCGAGCAGCCATCGATCCCTCCGATACCGGAAAACTGGGCCGGACCTTATTTACAAAGGAGTAAAATTCCCCAGGACGGTTGGAACCATGACTTGCATTATGTTTGTCCGGGGGTTCACCTAACCGATAAATACGATTTATTCAGCTACGGCCAGGATAATGCCGAAGGCGGCACCGGCGCCAATGCCGATATCGGGAACTGGTAAACCATGAAAGCGCGGTTAGCCGCCGGGTATACTTTAATCGAAATTTTAGCGGTGCTCATGCTTATCGGTTTATTGATGATGATTGTATATCCGCAATTTACCAACAGCCCGGAACGAAACGAAGTTATTTATATCGGTAAGTTAATCAAAGCTGATGTGACTTTGGTGAAAGAAGAGGCGTTTTCGAGCAAAGAAGAACTGGTGATCGATTTTTATAACAAAGGTTACATCTTTCAGGTTGGGGATTCTAAAATCAGCAGGAATTTTTACGATTATCAGTTCAGTTTTGAGGTTTCCGAACCGGATGAACTTGAAGATTCCGATGAAGAAGGCGAAGACACTACTCCTAAATCTTCACCCACACCATTTCCAGCTTTCCCTAAACCTTCACCCACGCCATTTCCAACCTTAGGGACTGAAGATTTAAGCGGAGAGTCTAACACCGGGACAACCCCAACCGGCTTTTCCGAGGATGAGGAAGATAGTGGTGGAGACGAGACGTCAACTGAAGAAACCAAACCAAACGAGTTAATTTTTGGCAGCGACGGCCAATGCAATTCATTTAAACTAAACTGGCAAACCAGACATTATTGCGGAGCTTTGGTAGTGGATGAGAATGGAGTTGTAACTTGGACTTATGAGCAAAATTAAACTTAGTAAAATTACCGGGTTTACTTTACTTGAGGTCTTGGTGGCTTTGTCGCTGGCCGGAGCGGGATTAGCCGTTTTAACCGAGTCATTTATGCAATCCGCTTTTACCCAACAAAAAATTGCCGGGAGAGTAGCCGCCATGGTTCTTGGTTCCGGAAAACTGGTTGAATTGGAGCGGGGTAATGAACTGGCATTGTCGGGAGATTTTTCGAAACCTTACGATAACTATATATGGTCCGCTACCGAGGAACTTGCGCCGGATGAATCGGTGATTATTACTTTAACGGTTGCATGGAAAGAAGGTGGCCGGACCGATGTCCATAAAATATCGTTCAAGGGTTTCCGGGAACCGAAGTGAGGCCGGGTTTACGCTTCTCGAATTGTTGTTTTCAATCAGCATCACCGGGTTGCTGCTCGCGATTTTATCCCAGTTTTTATTAAGCGGGGTCCAGCTCTGGGAACGAAATGATCGGGGTTACCTTAGACAGCACCAGTTGAAACTGGTTTATCAAACCGCGTATAACGAATTTTCCACTATGTGTCATGGGGAATATTTACCGGATTTTATTATTAACGGCGATGAATGGCAACTTATGTTCTGGCGCGAAACGATTAAGGGTTTGGTATTTGTTAAATATCGTTATGATCTTAACGAAAAAACCGTTTATCATTCCGAAGGATTTTATGGCAGTAAACCGGAGGAGACCATTTTGTATAAAGATATTATCAAATGGCAGTTTGAATATTTTGATCAGAAAAACCGAAACTGGTTGCGTGAGTGGAAATCCGATCGAAAGGAGTTACCGGCGTTGATCCGGATTACGGTTAAAACCAAGGATGCCGATTTGGGCACTTTGACAGTTCCGGTGAAAGCCTGGCACGAAGTCCAACAAAATGAATTTGGAACTTAAACCGGCACGCGCGTCATGCAAGCCACGAATCATCCGGCAGAAAGGCGCCGCTTTATTACTGGTCACCTGGATTTTATCGGTCATGGGGGTAGTCGCCTTATTTTTACTGTACCGGAGCGGGGCGGAATGGGCGGCGGTAATTTCGCTATCCCGTCGGATCAGCTTTCAGGAAACCGCGGAGGAAGTCTTGCATGATTGTCTGATTCAATTTAATTCCGACAAGACCGATTACGATAATGAAACCGATGAATGGTATAATAGCGGAAGGATTGATGAAGAGCGCAACGGTTATAAAATAACTGTAGTCATCGAAGATGAAGGCAGTAAACCTAATCTTAACTATATTCGTAATTATAATAATCTGGATATATTTGTATCTTCCGAATTAATCCCTCCCTTACAGGATTGGATCGACTCGGATGATTCGGCGATGATGAATAATGGGGCGGAAAGCTCTTACTATCAAAGCTTAAATCCGCCTTATCAAGCTCGGAATGGTTTTTTATCTTCTCTTGAAGAATTAAAAGAGATTAAAGACGGCGATAGTTTATATAAAAAATTGGCCCCGGAGTTTACGGTATTTGGGAAGGCAAATCCTAATATGTTGATTCGTTATACTTTTGACGAATTATTGAGTTCCCATGGTTTTGACAAGTTCTGGATAAGTACGGTCGATATGGAGTTTAACGAATATTTAAAAAATAATCACTTTAATAATATTGATGATTTTTTACGACTTCCTTCCGTAAGTGTCCTGAGACGGGATCAGTTACGCCCGTTATTTCGTTTCGACGGATTTTGTAATATTAACATTTGTAGCGAGAAAGGCTTACTATTTATATTTAAGGATATCGGCCTTGAAGAGGATAAAGCCAAGAGCGCCGTGGAACTTATCATTAATAATCGAAAAAGGAAACAACCCATTACAAATGTGCAGCAGCTTAATACTCAAGTAAATGTCCTGGTTAATCGGCCGAATTTTATGCCCGAAGATTATTTCAATTACAAGACTACCATAGTTCGTTATAAGATATGGATTAACTACGGGGAATCGAGTTATTTTCTAAATACCGTGTGGGAACGGGTTCCGGTAACCAATAAAAAGGCAAAATGGTGGTCTCATCCTCTTTCCTGGCAGGTGTTAAAGAACCGGGAGGCCCCGGATATTCCTGAAATACTGGAAACAGACGAACCCGGAGAATGATTTCGAAAAAATGAAATCACGCTAAAACAGCGTGTAACTGGTGGTGGATGAAGGCTTGGCAAAAACAAAGATTATTGTTGAACTCGGTCGCAACATTTTACAGGCGGTGGAAGTAGCCAATCGTAATAGTGGTATTGAAATGATTCGCTATACAATTCTTAATATACCGCCGGAGGGGCTTAGTAGTGAATGGGTTAAGAAAATCTGGGAACAGGAGCATTTCTCCCGTAACCGGATTGTATTTTTACTGCCTCCCGCTTTAGTGAATATTAAAACCGTGGTGTTGCCGGTATTGCCGCCGGCCCAACTCGAGGCGGCGATTCGGGTGGAATTAAGCAATAGCGCCAGGGGAGAAATTATCAGTATTATTGGGTATCGCCTCCAAAATAATATGTATCATGTAAAGGTAGCCCTAGTTAAAGATGATTTATTGAGGGAAAACTTGTATTTCTTTGAAGAAGCCGGGCTCAAAGTTGAGTGGTCGGGGGTCAGAGCCAGGGGAATTGAGAATTTTATTAATTTCAATCAAGATTTTTTCGATGAACCGGATGAAGATATTGCATATTTGGATA
Source organism: Bacillota bacterium (assembly GCA_046706235.1). Taxonomy (GTDB): domain Bacteria; phylum Bacillota; class UBA4882; order UBA8346; family UBA8346; genus JAEZJQ01. The sequence goes on from JBJKPO010000100.1 coordinate 4,546, forward strand.
TAACGGAAGAACAAACCGAGTTCGGGGTATTTAAAGGAGATGAAATTCTTTACCGGCGTAATTTTACACCAGGTGGATCGGATCTGTCCGAAGTCAGCGATAGCGATTATAACTTGGATTCCGCGATTATTGCCGACTTTTTGGAAGAATTCCGGCTTTCAACCGCTTCTTTCCGGGCTGATTTCAGCAGCAGTATTATTAGTAATAAGTTATGGGTATTTGGCCATGTTGAACGCCTATCGGACCTAATCCCTAAATTAGTAAGTGAATTGGATTATAAAGCGTTTATTCCAAATAAATCCAAGCTAATCGGGGTTTTAACCGAAAAGTCCACACCCCAGTTGGCTCCCCTCATTGGATTAGCGTTGGAAGCTACCGACTTTTTACAACGAGATCAAGGGTGTATCTATTCCGAAGAACAAAAACAAACTCTCGCAAAAAATAAAATCCTGTTGAATCTTGCCAAGTTTATTATAATTGGGGCTGCCGTTTTAGCCGGGTTAATACTGGGATTACAAGCCGGTTTCGAAAAAAAAGCGAAACAGGACGCTTGGCTTGCCGGGCAGGCCTCAAAAATCATCAATCTTCAAAATTTAGAACAAGCTACCACTAAAAATTCAGAGCAAATTAAAGAATTGGAAAGCTGGCTTTCCGATCGGGATCGCGAATTGGAGTTTTTGCTGGTTTTACAAAATCATTTACCAACGGGAACTAAAATAACCGACTTGGTAATCGATAACGGATCGATTAAGGATTTAGCCGGGACGACGCCTTCGGTATCCTTGCTGCTGGAAAAGTTCAAACAAGTTAAGGAACTTCAGGATTTAAGATTGAAAGGAACCATCACCAATGGACCCGATGGTGAAATTTTTCATCTTGAAGGGACGATTGCGTTCGATAAAAATACAAATAAGAAATAAAAGTAAGGTGAAATCAATGACTTCTAGAGAGCGAAATTTATTGATAGGCGTGGTGGCTGTAATAATTTTGGGCCTTGGTTATAATTTTCTATTCGGCGTATTCGCCCCGGCGCCCACTTCAACTTCGATTAACAGGGGGCAGGAAGTATTAGTGGATTATGACGGCGCTATTCATCTATTACGGTCAGCCGGAAACATTACGGCCCGAAATGCGGTAATAGCTGAAAAGCTGAAAATTTTACAAGCAATGTTCGGTTCAAAAACGGCGCCTGATTTAGGAGCAATCAAGCTGCTCCAAGAGACTGAAAAAATTGCCGCGGAGTGTTCCTTGAGTGTTGAACAAAAAAACATCATCCGGTACTCGGATTCATTAATCGGGGTCTCTTTCGAAGGTAAAACCAACTCGGAGTCATTATTAAAATTTATTCAACGGACCACTGAATCCCGGTTTGGCATCAAGGTAAGCCGGTTACAGTTGCATGCTTTGCCCGATCAAAAAGTATTGAATTATCAGATTATAGTTTCCGGTTTGTTATTATAAAAACTAGTTAAATTTATTATAAAAGAAGGTAAAATAAAAGTGGTTATTACTAAAAAATATTGGTTAATTATTTATGGCTCTTCTTTGGCAGTCTTTTTAACCGGACTTGTCATCTGGTTGGCGTCCCATTTATATCAGCCGGTTACTCCGTCCGAAGCCCCGATTCGGCATATGGAAGCCGGTAAAATTCCGCCGGTATATCCGCTGGATCGTTACCGGAGTTTATTAAGCGGACGTTTATTTTTTGGAGGAAACGATTCGACGGATAATTCCAATGATGGTTCCAAGGTTCCCCAATTTAGCTCCCGAATGGTCCTTTGGGGCGTTATTAAAGGAAGCCACGCGGTGATAGGGTTTGATCCCAGCTCTAATCTGCAAACCAAACTGGTCAAGACGGGGGATATGATTGAAGACGAAAAGATTGTAGCAATTGGTGATAAATATATTGAAGTAAAAAACCAAACCGGACAGGGAAGGATTTGGTTAACCGGCGAGCGGTAAAGTATTAGATTAAAAGGATTGATTTTTAATGAGTAATACGGATAACGTTGCCAATCAGAAAAAGCCAAGATTGAAGAACATGGAGAGTACTTATAAACAACTTCAAATCGAATTAGACGAATTAAAGGAAAGAAATAAAGACTTGGATAAACGGCTTGAGTCTCAAGCTAATATTGTCTCGATCGTTTCCCATGAACTACGAACTCCGCTTACTTATATTAAAGAAGGGATTTCCCAGGTCTTGGACGGTATTTTGGGGGAAATAAACGAGACTCAGTATGAATTTTTAAAAATTTCCCTGGAAGGAGTCGACCGTTTAAGTACCATTATCAATAATTTACTGGATAATTCAAAATTAGAAGCGGGAAAAATAGAACTTCATAAAGATTTTTTTGATGTAGCCCAGATCGTAAACAAAGTCAGTCTCGAATTTCACAGTCTGTTTGCTAAAAAAGGACTTAATTTAATCAGTATATTACCAAAAAAACCGATAAAGATATTCGGTGATGCTGAAAAAGTCATTCAAATATTAACGAATTTGATTTCAAACGCTTATAAATTTACCGAATGTGGCGAAGTTACGATCCGGGTAACCCATAAACCACGTCAAATTGAGTTTTGCGTTCAAGATACCGGAATTGGTATTAGTGAGCAAAATCTGCCCCGGGTTTTTGAGAAGTTCACCCAATTGGGTCGTACTCCCGGACCGGGGATTAAAGGAACCGGTCTTGGATTAGGAATTACCAAAGCTTTGGTTGAGTTGCACGACGGCCGGATCTGGGTGGAATCGGAATTAGGGAAGGGAAGCAAGTTTTATTTCACATTGCCTATTTTTAAAGGCGAGGCGTTAATACGGGAATTAATTGACAGTCACATTAAAGACGCCAGTGAGCGTAATACATATCTATCAATAATTTTATTGAAAGTAACTAATTTTAAAA
>JBJKPO010000101.1:0-8027 GCA_046706235.1 Bacillota bacterium
GAATATGGTGTTGATTCAATTATTAACCTGAAGATAATTCGTGATTTGATCGAAAAATATCATGTTAATCTTACCGGTCGAGAAATATTAGAATATCCAACCATTGATTCATTTGCATTATTTCTCACCGAGAGGATTGACGGGACTGAAAATCAGCCGGTCACGCACGAATACGCCACGCACGAGCGCGTGCAATATCCCTTATCCGAAGCTCAAAAGGGGTTATGGGTTATCCAAAATTTTTCACCTCAAAGTACCGCCTATAATGTTCCTTATTCAGTGCGAATTAAGGAAAAGTTTGATCCGGTATGTTTTAAAAAAGCATGTCAGTTTATCTTGAAACAGTATCCCATATTAAATACCGTGGTCCGGGAAGAAAACGGAAACCCCTATCAAACGATTGATCCAACCAGGGAATTAGACTGGCGCCAAGAGGATATTTCGGATCTCGCTCCTCAGGAAATTGTTGATTTTTTAAGGAAAAAAGTGAAAATTCCTTTCGATCTCAAGACATCTCCGCTCCTTAGAGTCTATCTGTTCAGTCGATCGGACCGGGAGCATATTGTACTGATAGTGATTCATCATATTATTACCGATGGAACTTCCCTATTATTATTTAATTCATTATGGAAAGCCTATCATGAGTATGTCCAAAATAGGGAACCAGCGATAGCCCTTGAGCAAGCTAGTTTTAATGATTTTGTGCAATGGGAACAGGAAATGTTAACCGGCCCGGAAGGGGAAAAACATTTGGCCTATTGGACAAAACAATTAGCGGGTGAACCCGCTCCGATTTTGTTGCCGACCGATCGTCCCCGTTCACCGATTCCAAGCTTTAGTGAGGTTACTTATGAAGCAAAACTTTCAACCCAAATTTCACGAAAAGCCAGAGAAATGGCAAAATCCCAGGGTGTAAGTCTCGCGACCCTTTTTCTTGGTATATATCAGGTGTTTTTGTATAAATATACCGGTCAAACCGACATTTGTTTAGGTGTCCCCACCATCGGCCGTCCCGGGCGCCGTTTCGATTCAGTCATGGGCATGTTTATCAATATGGCGATTATCCGTACCCAATTACCGGTCGAACTAACTTTTAATAAATTCCTAAAAGAGTTACAGATGAACTTCTTTGATGGGGTGTACCATGCTGATTATCCATTTCAGGCCTTGGTAAGATATTTTAAAGAAAATCTAAAGGTGGACATTTCCGGGTTAACCCGGGTGAATTATACCTATCAAAGCTATGTACGCCCCGACAGTTTTGATGATTTAAAAATAACCGGGGATAGTTTATTCCTTGAGACGGTTGAGGGGCTTCATCAACAAGGCGCGGAGGAGTTCGGCCTGGAAATCTATGAAGCTGAAAACAATTTCCTGCTTAATTTTGAATACAATCTTGATTTATTTGACACTGTCACGATTGAACGAATGGTTAAACATTTTCTGGTGTTAATCAAAAAAATAGTGGCCGAACCGGATAAACCCATCGTTAGTTTCGATTTATTAACCGAAGCGGAGAAAAAACAAATATTGGATGGGTGGAGTCACCAGGAAAGAGTATATCCGAATAAATGTATTCATCGAGTATTTGAAGAACAAGCCGGTAAACAACTTGATAAGATCGCTGTAAAATTTGGCGAAGACCAACTAACTTACCGGGAGTTAAAGGAAAAAAGCACTAAATTGGCTTTATATCTCCAAAAACACGGTATTGGACCCGGTGCTTTCGTTGGTATTTATATCGCTCGTTCCCTGGAAATGATGATTGGAATTATGGGTATTATGAAAGCGGGGGGGGCCTATGTACCTTTAGCTTCAAACTACCCGGATGATCGTATTAAATATATGGCAGGAGATAGTAATATCAAGTTTTTAATTACTCAAAGTAAGTTAAAAAATAAGATAATCGATATATTGGGAGAGCAGGAATGTGAAATCTTTAGTATCGATAGCGATTTGGATAACGTGGAAATTCCGAAAACCAATTTAAAACGAAAAGTCCGGCCGGAAGATTTAGCATACCTAATTTATACCTCCGGCTCCACCGGTAAACCCAAAGGAGTCATGGTCACCCATGGCAACTTGGTCAATGCGTTTTATGCCTGGCAAGAAGCTTATGAATTAAATAGCAATGATGTTCACCTCCAAATGGCGGCATTCTCTTTTGATGTTTTTGCCGGAGATTGGATCCGGGCGTTATGTTCCGGGGCGAGGTTGGTGATTTGCCCTCATGATTGGTTACTAGACCCGGAAAATTTATATCACCTGATGCGGCAGGAACAGATCACTTGCGCCGAATTTGTCCCGGCGGTGTTACGGGAGTTGGTCCGATATTTGAAAGATGAAGGAAAGAACCTGGCATTTATGCGTCTTTTAATTGCCGGCTCGGATAGCTGGTACGTCAAGGAGTACCAAGAGTTTCGGCAATATTGCGGGCCGGAGACGAGACTCATCAACTCTTATGGTCTAACGGAAGCCACGATTGACAGTACATATTTTAAAGGTACCAATATTGATTTAACTCCGGAACGCTGTATCCCTATCGGCCGTCCTTTTGCGAATACCTATATTTATATTTTGGATCGATATTTTCAACCTGTGCCCATCGGCGTTCCCGGGGAATTATATATCGGAGGCGCCGGAGTAGCCCGTGGCTACTTAAATCAGACGGCGTTGACCGCCGAAAAGTTCATTACAATTAACAATGAACAGTTATTAACTAACAATGAACAATTATCAATTGATAATGAACAATTAAATAATAACTACCAAAACAATTTTCACCCTTCACCCTTCACTCTTCACACTTCAGTTCGTCTTTTCAAGACGGGCGATCTCGCCAGGTGGTTACTGGATGGCAATATTGAATTTTTAGGCCGGATCGACTATCAGATTAAGATCCGGGGTTTTCGGGTCGAATTAGGCGAAATTGAAAACCGGATTCAAACCTATCCGGGAGTGCGGGAAGCCGTTGTTATAACAAAAAAAGATCAAAGCGGCCAGAATTATTTATGCGCGTATGTCGTGGCCGGCGCAGTTATTTCGGTATCCCAGTGGCGTGAATACTTAGGCCGGGATTTACCGGATTATATGATCCCTTCCTATTTTATGCAACTGGAGAAGATGCCTCTTAACCAAAACGGTAACATTGACCGGAAGATGCTGCCGGAACCGGACGGCAGCATCAATAGCGGGGCAACTCACGAGGCCCCCCGTAATCAAACGGAAGCGCGTCTGGCGGGTATTTGGCAGGAATTATTAGGAATCGCGAGAGTGGGAATCAATGATAATTTCTTTGATTTGGGAGGACATTCCCTGTTAGTGATCCGCCTGCTTGACCGGATCGAGAAAACTTTTCAAAAGAAGCTTCCGGTCGCCACCATCTTTGGCAACGGGACCATTGCCGCTTTGGCGGAAGTGCTCGGCCGGGAAAATTATCTGATCCCTCATTCCTCCCTGGTCCCGATACAACCATCCGGCTCGAAACCGCCTTTATTTTTCGTGCATCCGATCCTGGGAGACGTGCTGCTTTTTTATGAGTTGGCGCGTACTCTTGGACCGGAACAGCCTTTTTACGGTCTGCAAGCCCCAGGGCTCGATGGTGAAAAAGAACCTCTGGACGGGATCGAAGAAATGGCCCGTTATTATCTGCGGGAGTTGCAAACCGTACAACCCGTGGGGCCGTATCTCATCGGCGGCTATTCCGCCGGCGGGACGATTGCTTTTGAGATGGCCCGTCAATTGCAAGAGCAGGGTCAGGAGATTGGGTTGCTGATTGTGGTTGACGGAGCTTCACCGTCATTAAAAACCGATCTTTCGGATGTTGACGAAAGCGACTTGATCATGATATTTTTTGAACAATTGACATCGTCATTGGGAAATGAGATTCCCGCGGATCTTTTCCGGAAAGTGAAAAGACATCGTCATTGGGAGGAAATTTTCGAGGAACTTAGGAAAAGGAACGTTTTACCGGAGGAGATTACCGGAGAACAAATCGGTAATCGCCTGAAGGTTTTCTTTAGTTTCGGGAAAGCTTTACAAGATTATCCGGCGAAGCGGTATGAGGGATCACTTATCCTCTTTAGGGCCACCGCCGAGTTGGCAAGGGATCAAGCTTCTCCTTTACTAAAATGGGATGAGGTGGCTGCCGGACGGCTAGTGATGGAGGAGATTCCCGGCAATCATACGACAATTTTGAAAGAGCCCAATGTGAGGATTTTAGCGAAGAAGATTAGGGAATACCTTATAAAGGAGGAATTAAATTATCCGAAATGAATGCGATATTAATCCAAAGATATTTTGATTATAAACAAATTTACCAATTGTCCTTGGCTGGAACAAGGGTTGTCTTTTAAAAATGGGGGTAACTTCAAATGAGAGAAATAGAGAGAGTAGATAGGAATCAGAGGACAAGTCCTCGAATTTGGACCACAAAGATGTATAATAGAGTATCGCGTTACTATGATGCATTGATGAAATTATTCTTTCCCATCGGTGAAAAAGGACGCGAAATAATTGTAGAAAAGCTAGTCGCCGGCTCAGTGCTTGATGTCGCTTGTGGTACGGGTACACTGCTCGCGATGGCAAAAGAGAAGGGTATGAAATGTTATGGCATTGATCTTTCCGCTGGGATGTTATCTCAAGCAAAGCATAAGATTCCTGATGCAGAATTTCGACTGGCGAGTTACTACGAAATCCCCTATCCGGAGGAGAAATTTGACTATGTGGTTGCCACCAATGCCCTCAGTGGCGACCATATCGCTGCGAACCAAGTGCTAACCGAGATGATCCGGGTGTGTAGAAGTGGGGGGTGGGTCTATATTGCGGAATGGCCGCAAGCTAGGGAAGAAACGTATTGGTATAGATTATTGGTCAGGATTTCCCGTCTGAATGATGATGCGCCTAAGGACTACTTGGCGTTATTCAGTGAACTAGGGTATGAGCCAACCGTTGATGTATTAAGCGCAAAATATCATGTTTACGGTATCAAGAAATAAAAGTCGGTCATTTGCCATTTGATATCATTACTGGCTGGTTAAGGAAAAATGAAATATGGTAAATTAATCCTCTTAATAATTTTGAAAGCGCAATTATCATTATTCGCTAAAAGCCGGGATTTGCCGTATTACCCTCGGCACTTGACATCATATTACGCAGACGGTAGATCGGTATGATGGAAAATAAACCGATAGCTAATAATAGCGCCGAAACTTGATAAATGATGGCGATCGGGAACATCTGTTTTAATCCTCCCGCGCAACTCATGGCTATAACCATGGAACCGGTGAATAACGGCATAAGAATACCGCCGACCCGTCCCATGAAAGAGGCTTCCGTATTTTTCATGATCATGGTATTGATGCTGATTTGATTCGCAGGGAATACCAGACCGTTGAAAAATTCCACCAGCAGTGTTAACCACAGGATAGTAGACCAGCTCAGGACCATGGTGCAAACCGTGCTTACCAGCAGACCCATAACCAGCATCTTTTGCGGGGAAACGGTTTTGGACATGCTTACCGCCGATATACTGCCTAAAACCATCCCGGCTCCGTAAGCCGATAATAACCATTGTAGAAATTCCTTTGCCAAACTGAGCCGCTCGGTGACCAGAAAAATGCCCAGTGGTTGGGTGAGGCCGCAACCCAGTCCCAATGTTACTAAACAAGCTCCAAGCAAGGTCAAAGTCTTCTTTGACAATACATAGCGAATACCGCTGAGCAACTCCCGATGCAATTTTGCCGGGGACTGCTCCACTTCCACCGAATGGTCCGAAGGTAAAAATAAAAGTATAACGGCGGATAGCAAGAATACCCCACCTATTATCATCATTGATATATTGATCCCCAGGTTTTGGTATACGAATGTTCCGAGCACGGGCCCTAGAATCGCGAACACGGCATATAGTGTCTGGGAAAGTGACATACCAGTCTGGACTTGTTCAGCCGGGATATAAATCTTGAATAACTTTGTACCGGCCGGCATCGAAAACTGTCCAAAAATAGCCGAAAACAGCGTAGACAAAAAAATCGCTTTCCAGTCGTCGGTAAAGATTAAGGCAATCAATGTCACAAATACAAACAAGGCGCCCAAAAATTCACACCAGATCATGGTCCGTTTCGGGCGCCACCGATCGGCAAACGTTCCGCCGATTAAGGAAAATACGAAGATCGGGCCAAACTCGGCTACTGAAATCATCGATACGGCCAACGCATTACCGCCCGTTTTCTCCATGACGAATAGTAATACGGCAAAATTGCGTACCCAAATTCCTATTTGGAGAAATAACCCGGACAATAAAATGACCCGCATGAAGCGATTACGTAATAAAATCAATAAATCCGGCTTGAGCATGGCGCTTTTCCTTTTTAAAAATATCTTTTATCGGCGGTTAGTCCCCTAACCTTAAGGAAATCTATTCGACTCAAATTTTCGACAATTAAAAGGAAAATCCTTCTATTAATCCGGTGGATAAATATAACTAACAATATGGCAAGAATGCTCAATTACAACTCTATTTTCGATAAGAGATAGATTTCTTTTGCCACCGGCTTAATAGTTATCTGTATATATGCTGAAGATATCGTAATAATTTACAGAATTTTATTATGCCGGGATTTTATAAAAAGCGTTGTGAAAAACCTTAATTAAAACCAGTATACAACGCTTTTTAACAAAAAACTGTGATACTTCCGCGAAAAAAACCGACTTTATCAGTGATAAAACTTGTAAATTCAAATGCATGGAAGTAAAAGGGAAAATTAATAAATATATAAATCTAAAACCATAGCTTTCAAGTTTCGATTAATAATGCTAAAAAGGACCATCAAATCAGCCTTTCATTGCAGTTTATAATCGCTACCTTGTATATCAAGAATAACCATGGTATAATATTGACAGAATAATGGATAAAAAGTAATAGATAAAAAATAATGGATAAAAAGGTGAATAATTGATGAACCAAGCTGATAACTTCATCACGAACATCAAACCTTCTACCGCAATCCGGCATGACTATAACGCCTTTTCAAAACTATGCCATGAAACGCAGACGCCCATCGTTGTGACTAAAAACGGCGAAGCCGATTTGGTGGTGATGAGCCATGAGGCATATCAAAAAATGATGGCCCGCCAGCGGTTGGGCCAGATGTTGTCCGAGGTAGACCGGGAAATCGCCGACGGGAAACCCATGCGGGATTTTGAAGAAACGTTTGCAGCAATTGCGAAGCGAATTCAGGATGTAGATGTATAAGATCGAACTATCCGAAGCCGCTTATTATGATATTGACAGTATGTTCTCCTATATTTCCCAAAACAACAAAGCCGTGGCAGAAAAGTTGCGGCTGCGGATTTATAAAGCGATTCAAAAACTGGGGGATTTCCCGGAGTTGGGGCCGGTAATCTCCGAAGAAGAAGCGCCCGGCGCAGCACGGGGCTATCGATGGATCGTTGTAAATCCGTATATTATCTTTTACCGGGTATTGGACGAGCGCATCATAATCGCCAGAGTGTTGCATGGACGGCAAAATTGGTTGCAGTCCTTGTTTGGATTTCCGGAATAGGTATAAAAACATGACCATCTTTTCGGACGGGGGTTCTACTCCTTCGCCTTCACCAATAAATTATAATTTAAACTATTGATATACTTAAAAAGCCTCCGATTTTAGAGTCGGGGTTTTTTTTTTGGTATAACATTTGGTATGGGTGGGATTCTTTTTCGGGTTAACCACGCAGTTTGAATTTCTCTTCTACATCCTGGATGTTAATTAAAGGATTTCTCAATAGTTCCGTTGATGTTACCGGCGGCTCAGAGTCTGGAAGAAGAATTGAAAAAATATTAATACCATTCCTTTAAATGGCCGGTGCTTTCCAATGTAACCGCTTCGCCCTATCCTGATTCCTATTCATTACCCACATCTGGGGAAGGAGATGGAATTGATCGAAAATATTCTACAAATCGAAGGCCTTCATTTAGTTTCTGGAGGCCACGCCACAGGACTTTGACACCTGGCTCACCATCATGTTTT
>JBJKPO010000102.1:0-6758 GCA_046706235.1 Bacillota bacterium
TACCGGAACCTACCTGGTGACCGTCGACATCAAAGGCTTGAAGATACCACTCGCCGTCCCAGGCGGATTCGTTAATGGCGTCTTTGGTTGATTGAAACAATTGATTCATTGAATGAGCAACTTCGGGGCGATTTAAATATGCGGCCAATTCCGCCATCTCATTTAATACCCGGCAAAAGAGCATTCCGGTCCAAACTGATTCGGCCCGGCCCTGGCCGCGATCCAAATTTAAGGCATCGTTCCAATCGGCAAAACCATTTAGCGGAAGATGATGCTCTCCAAGGTGCGTTGCGGTAAAATTAATGGCTTTGAGCAGGTGCTCCCATACGGTGCCCGGTCTGCTGATATCGGCGTAACCGATCTCCCGGCCGAGGAAATCAAAGTCGCCGGTTTCCTTGAGATAGGCGACCGTGGCCTCAATCAGCCAGAGATGGTCGTCGGAATACCAATTATACTTGCCGCCTTGCGCTTCTCCCATACTTCCTTCTCCCGTTAACGGATAGAACAGATGATAGGCATGGCCGTCTTCAAATTGACATTGGAGAAGTTTGATCAATAAACCTTTTGCTTGTTCGGGAATCGCTTGCAACACTCCCAGGATATCCTGGGCGTTGTCCCGTAATCCCATGCCGCGATCAATCCCCAGTTGATATAATGATATAAAACGGGACCAGTTAAAAGTCACTTTACACTGATAAGGGTTCCAGGTATTGATCATTAAATTAAATTCCGGATCCGGGGTATCTACTTGAAATGAATTCAAATATTCATCCCAGTATCTTTTTAGCCTGGTAAAGAGTTGATTTATAGTTTTGGTGTTGAGAATGGATTTCATTTCTTGTTTAATATCATCCTTGGCGGGCGTAACGCCCAATACGAAGATAATCTCCTCGGTGGCATGGGGTGCTAATTCCAGGTGATGACAAAAAACACCGGCCCCATTACCCCGGTGGGCGATACTGTTGGAACAGGTCCCTTTTTCAACAGCGATTGGATTGGATAAGTCACGGCAACGGCCGATAAAACTTTCCCGGCTGGTTTCAAACGAGTGAGGTTTTGGGCTGCAGGTCATGAAGGTGTAATCCCAGGTTTTCATGAAAGCATTCCAGAAAATAAAATCGTTTTCAAATTCACCCTGGCCGATTTGCTGGACCCAATCCCCGTTTTGTTGATCTTTGACCGCGTCGAAAAAACAAAACTCCGCATATGAAAAAACAGTGATAGAACGGTTGCGGTCACTTTTATTATGCAACTTTAAACGCCAAATCTCCATTTTCTTATCTAAAGGCACAAAATAGGAAATACTACTGTAAATCCCGTTCTTTTCAAGATTAATGACGGTATAACCCATTCCATGACGGCATTCATAAAAGTCATAACCGGTCTTAACAGGTTGCCAGGTGGCCGACCACGTCGAACCGGTTTGAGTATCCTTAAAATAAATATAGCGTCCCGGCTGGTCTTCCGGAATTGAATTGTACCGGTATCGGAGTATTCTTTTAAAACGGGGGTCGCGGTCAAAACTATAACCACCGCCGGTGTTGGAAATAATTCCGCCGTAAACACCGTCACCCAAGTAATTAATCCAGGGAGTGGGGGTTTGGGGAACTGTAATTACATATTCCCGGGCGCCGGGATCAAAAAAACCATACTGACCATTTTCCATTAGACTGATACTCCTTTTCCGTTTTAAAAATCTTTACCTCCACGAACTACAAATTCGGTTTTCAGAGTAATCCCTAGGCTTTCTGAGCCGGATTGAATGATGGAGACAATCATTTTACCCGCTAATTTCCCCTGTTCGTAAGCTGGATTATTGATGCTGGAGACAAACGGGAACAGTTTTTGGGTAAGAGGGAGATTATCACCGGCAATCACTTCAATATCCCGGTTTAAAATAAATCCGGCTTCGTCAATGGCTCTGATTACTCCGTAAGCCATCGGATCACTGGCGCAAAGGATCGCGGTCATTTCAGGATTTTGTTCTTTGAGGATTTTAAAAGCATCATAACCGGACTCGAATGTATAATCGCCCTCACGAACTAAATTGGCGTCGTAACCCAGGTTGGATTCCAGTAAAGCCGTCCGGTAACCATGTAACAAATCATCCTTGCCAATCATAAAAAAGCCGCGGGGTTTATTTATCAGGCCAATCCGGCGATGGCCAAGTGAAACTAGATGTTTGACGGCAAAGTAAGCGCCGGGAATTACATTCATATCGATAAAATTGGTTTTTTGATCTTTAAAACAAGTACCAAGCGTAACATAGTAAAAGTTTTTAGCGTTAAATTCATTAATAATGCCATCAATCCCGGCTGCCGGATAAAGAATGACCCCATCAACATTACGATGTTTGACCAACCGGGAGATTTCCGCCAGAGCGTCTTTTTGATAAACGGGAGCGGAAACAATTATTTCGTAATTATCACGGGCCAATTGATCATGAGCGCCGCGAAGTTGTTCCATCATGTTCGGATCCTGAAACACGAAGTTCGATCCGTAAGGGACAACAAACCCGATGGTATTGGTGCGCCGCTTTTTTAAACTGGCGGCAATGGCGTTAGGATGGTAATCGAGCTCATTAACTACCGCTAAAACACGATTTCTGGTTTCTTCAGTCACCAGGTGCGACTCATTGAATACCCGGGAAACCGTTTTCGGGGATACCCCGGCTAATTTTGCAACATCGTAAAGTGTGGCCATTTTCGCGATCACATCCTCAAGTTTCACAAAAGACTTCAATCAGACCATTGGAATCAAGTAAATATTTACCATCCGGGATGATTTTTCCGGCAATTTCATCGTCGTTGCATAGCAATCGATATTTTGTTCCCGAATTAGAAATATGAATTAAATAGATATTACCGCGGAAACGCCGGGTAACGGTAATTTCCTTAAGTTCTTCCGGGAGACGGGGATCGATGATTAGGCCGTCAAAATCGGGGCGGATACCGATAATATATTGAGTAACGGCTACCCAATTCCAGGCCGCGGCCCCGGTAAGCCAGGAGTTCTTTGCCTGGCCGTGCAGTTTAGTATCACTACCGGCAATCATCTGGGAATACACATATGGTTCCAGCCGGTGCAGTTCACTTAATTCCTCACGATATGCCGGAGTAATTTTTCGATAATATTCAAAGGCCCGTCCAGCCCGGTTCAACACCGTTTCAGCAATTATAATCCAGGGATTATTGTGGCAAAAAATACCGGCATTTTCCTTATAACCCGGCGGATATGAGGTAATCTCGCCCAATTCGGGATGATAAGCGGTATAAGCCGGATTTAGCAGACGGATACCGTGAGCTGTATCCAGGCGGACTTTTACCGCATCCAAAGCTTTTCGTGCATAACCGTTTTCCAGGCCAATTCCGGCCATTACACAAAATCCCTGGGTTTCAATATAAATTTGACCTTCCTTGTTCTCGCGGCTACCGACTTTGCAGCCGGTATTGTCATAAGCTCGTAAAAACCATTCTCCATCAAAACCATAGTTAATAATTGTTTCCCGCATTTTAACAACTTGATTCGTTACTTCAGCTGATTCTGAGGATAATTTAAAATAATCACACAATTTGGCATAATCTTGAGCAATATAAACATACATTGCCGCGATAAAAACGGATTCAGCGGTTTTGCCGTCCCGATTGGTACAAGTTTGAAACGATTCATCCGGAGCTTCCGAACAGCAATTCAAATTGAGACAATCGTTCCAATCGGCGCGGCCGATCAGCGGTAAACCATGAGGTCCCAGGTTATCGGTAACGTGTTTCATCGACCGGCGTAAGTGTTCCATTAACGGAACCAATAAACCGGGGTCGTTATCAAAGGGGACCTGTTCCTCTAAAATACGATAATCGCCGGTTTCCTTGATATAAGCGATTGTTGCAAAAATCAACCATAACGGGTCGTCATTGAATCCACTTCCGATATCGGAGTTTCCTCTTTTAGTAAGCGGCTGATATTGATGATAAGCGCTTCCATCCGGAAACTGGGTAGCGGCTAAGTCCAGGATACGAGCCCGGGCACGTTCCGGCGCCATACTTACAAAGCCAATGATATCCTGGTTGGAATCCCTAAATCCGATTCCGCGTCCGATGCCGGACTCAAAATAGGAGGCGCTCCGGGACAGATTAAAGGTCACCATGCATTGATAAGGGTTCCAAATATTGACCATTCGATTCAAACGGGGATCATCCGATTGCAATTGGTAAATTGAGCGTAAACCGGCCCAGTATTTTTTTAAATCAGCCAATGCATGCTCGACTTGCGCGGTTGACCGGAAAGCGGCCATTAGTTCCTTGGCCTTGGTTTTATTAATAATACCGGTTTTTTCCCATTTTCGATCTATTGGATTTTCAATATAACCGAGCATGAAAATCAAGTCCCGGCTTTCCCCCGGCTCCAGTGTTAATTCGATGCAGTGGGAGGCAATCGGAGACCAGCCGTTTGCCATGGAATTGCCCGGCTGATTGTTAAGCACGGTTTGCGGATTGTTAAATCCGCGGTAAGGACCTAAAAAGGATTCACGATCGGTATCAAAACCGGTTAACGGGTGGTTCACGCCGTAAAAAGAATAGTGATTCCGGCGTTCCCGGTATTCGGTCTTGTGATAAACGATACTGTCCTCGATCTCGATTTCACCGGTATTTAAATTGCGTTGAAAATTAGTCATATCATCAAACGCATTCCAAAAGCAAAATTCAATACAGGAGAATATTTTAAATTGTTTCTTTTGAGAACCACGGTTGGTAACGGTTACCCGATGGATCTCGCAATTTTGATCCAATGGTATGAAATAAGTAATTGCTGCTTCAAGCCCGTTTTTAAGCCCGGTGATTTTGGTATAGCCGAGACCGTGACGGCATTCATATCGTTCCAAATCAGTTTGGACCGGCTGCCAGGCCGGGGACCAAATATGATGATCGTCATGAATATAGAAATATCGGCCTTCCGAATCGATAGGAACGTTATTATAACGATAACGGGTGACTCGCCGTAATCTGGCGTCCTTATAAAAACAGTATCCGCCGCCTGTATTGGATATTAAACCGAAAAAATCCCGCATTCCTAAATAATTAATCCAGGGAGCAGGTGTTTGAGGAGTAGTGATTATATATTCCTGAGATTGGTCGTCAAAATTACCGAATTTCATTAAAAATCCTCCAAACCATTAAATAATGTCATCGATGTCATTATAATTTACCAGCTAAAATTTGTCAATTAAAAAATTACGTGGAGTTTTTAAAAAGAGTTAGCCGCTTATTGGGAGGAAAACCGGAGTTTTTGGGGAATTTCATATTAATATCAATATCGAAGGATAATTGGATGCTATTTATCGCGATGTTTTTTTTGGTTTGTGCCTTATTGGTGGCGGCGCGGGTATTTCGCGGCAGCCAGGCCGTTTGGCTGGGATTAATATTGTTTACATTTGGTTGTTGCATTGTTGGACTTGCCGGCTTGGTTCCCCGTTTTGGAAATTATCGTTTCGAAGGAGTTTTTGCTCTACCTCTCGACCAGCCGGATTGGGCCTGGCGGCTTTTAGAACGTTTGTCTTTATATGATTTTATGCGGTTCAGGCTTTGGAGCGCCGTGGGTTTTGTAGCGGCGACCGTTATTTTTTCCGTAACCTATTCAGTAAGGCAGTGGCGATTATCCGATGGTTTGGTTAATCTCGGGTTAATACCGGTTTCGGTTTTTTTATTATGGTACTATGATCCGGAGCATCTGTTCAAATTATACAATACCGGCGCCGGTATGTTATCGGATCCAAATTCCCGCGCCTATTGGGAAACAACATTAGTACACATTGATATGTTCTCTTTTTGTTTAATCATCGTCGCCTTCATTTACGCGTTGTTTCTTCTCGGCAGGGTTCTATGGCAATCATCGATCATTCAAAAAAAAGTGCAAGCCTTTTATGTAGGAATTGGAATGCTGGTTTTAACGGTATTTTTTATTCTCCTGTTTTGTATGGGACGGGCGAGCGTATTAAATGGGCATACCATGGCCACGACTTTGTTACCGCTCGGCCCTAAATATCCGGTGTTTGATTCCATGTATTTTCGAGTAATGCCCTTGGTGGCCGTGTTAGCCATGGTTATGGTAATGATTGCCATTTTACGTTATGGATTTCTAGGTAAATGGCAAGTTGGCGTTGAAAATCTGGAACAACAGATTAATGTGGCTAATCAAGCAGTGCGGTTGGCCCTTCATTCTTTTAAGAACCGGTTTTTAGCGGTTCAAATGGCCATGGATATGGCTTCGGGCCAGTTAGAGACGGTAGCGGCTTGCGAGGCGATTGAAAAGGTTCGTCTGCAACTCAAATGGACCAAGGATATCTGTGTGGAAGCGCTAAGCCGATTGGAGGTTTTACATGGCCAAGCTAAACGGTTTGAAGTAAATCCCCGGTTATTGACGCTCCGTGAACTGTGGGAGGAAGCGGTCCGGCGTTGTTCTAGCCGGATGGAAAGTGTATCGATGTCCTGTAAATGTCCGGATAGTATTTATGTCTGGGGAGATAGGGAACATTTAGGCGCGGTGTTCGAGAATTTAATTCAAAATGCCCTGGAAGCGATGCTTGAAAGGCAAAAAGAACAGTATCAACCATCGTTATTGATTGAAATCGACCGGGAATATGAATGGGGTTACTTGCGGATTACCGACAACGGCCCCGGAATTGCCAAAGAAAATTTGCTTAAAGTATTTCGCCCCTTTTTTACCACCAAACCGACAAAAAGTAATTGGGGATTGGGATTGAC
>JBJKPO010000103.1:0-2517 GCA_046706235.1 Bacillota bacterium
ATTTAGAGCAAAATCCTACCATTGCTCCAGGGGATATTGAACTGCGATTACAGAAAATCAACCATAACCTGGAAAAACGAGCGGCGATTATCGCAATATCCGGCGCCGACTTACTAAAAAAACTGGACCTGCTTTTAGAAGGCAGAGTAAATTTAGCGGCTACGGATATTTACCTCTCTTGCGATGCAAAGTCCAACGAGGATTCCAGGGAAACCAAAGAGCGAGTCTTGGAAAGGAAAGATCTAAGGCAACTGGCAGAGTATTGGGCGGCGGGCGCCGATATCGATTTCAGGCGGCTTTATGAAAATTATGAAACTCCCTGGATCGACTTACCCAAATATGCTTTTGATCATAATATTGAGTTTACTTTCAGTAACTATGAGTCCCTGATGGATAATGAACCAAGGAATGATTTTAACCTTGTTCCGGAAGTTTACGTATATGATGAAACTTACTTAAAAGACCATACCGTCTATGATGAGCGGGTACTTATCGGGGTAACGCATGGCAGCCTGGCAATTAATGCTTTTTTCAAAATCTTTCCAAAAGAAGATAATGTCCATCTTCATAAGTTAACTTTTATCAAACCAATTGATGTTAAAAAGGACGAGCGAGTGGAGGTCCTGATTGAACCGCTATCAAACGGACCGGCCATTGATTTTCAAGTCCTGTACCGTTATGGGACTTTGGCGGCCTGGAACCTAACCGCTACTGGAAACTTACAAAAGACCGGTTTCGAGAACAAGCGGATCGCTATCAATAGTATTAAAGAGTCTTATCAAGCAATAGACTCCTTTAATCAAGATTTGGCGGTGAACCCAATCGTTAAGGAAGGCGAGAGCTTCCGGATAATTACTGGGCTTTACCTGGGAAAAGGCGCGCACGCGCGTCGGATACTGGCGAGAGTGGTTTTAAGCCGGGCTTCACGGGAGGAAAATCATGAATATGTCTTACATCCACTAATTATTCACAGCGCTTTTCAAGCAATAACATATTTATTAGGCGAAACCGTTTTTAAGGAAGGTTCCTTACCGTTTGGAATTAAGGATATTTATCTTCGGAAAACCGCCAGATTGGAAGAATGCTGGGTGCTAGTAACATTAGTAAAAAATTCCGGTGAAATGATTGTTTTCGATGCCGAGGTAATTAATGATGAATCAGAGGTAGTGGCCAAATTTATTGGGTGTTCTACCAAACGAATTCGGATCGTCGGCCAAAAGAACGCGGATCTTATTACCGCTGGGGCGGACTTTGAGTGGCCGGGCCGGGAAACCGCGGAATTATCATCGGATACTTTAACAAATACCAGCGATATTACCGCTGAAATTTATAAATTCTTAACTAAAAAACTGGCTAAAATCGTGCCTGACGCGGCGCGACTCAATAACTCAAAGGTTAACTTAATGGATTTGGGGTTAGCCTCCACGCAACTGGTGGCTTTGGCGCGCGAGATCGAAAAGGAAACCAACATTGAATTATATCCTACGGTATTTTTCGAATACCCGAGCCTTAAAGAACTTACTGAGTTCTTTGCCAAAGAACACCGGGACTCGTTTGACAAACTTAACGGGGTTCCTAAAGAGGTCTTTAAAGAGGTTACTGTAAAACAAGCCGCGGTTGTTGATGAGAGCCGGTCTACTATCAGGAGCGTTCCGCGTGAGCCTCTGCCAAGAATTTTCAAAACAAGTCCGTTTGTAGTGCCGGCAGCGACATCAGTAAAAGCCAATTCAGCCAAAGAATCCATCAAGGACGATATTGCGATCATTGGAGTACATGGCTTGTTTGCCGAAGCGCAAAATTTGGATCAGTTTTGGCATAATCTCGCCGGTAAAAAAGATGTAATCAAAGAAGTCCCGCTGGATCATTGGGATTATCGTCCCTGGTACGATGCTGATCCGGAAGCGAAAGATAAAACCTATTGTAAATGGGGCAGTTTTATTGATGACGTGGATAAATTTGATGCCGGATTTTTCAATATTTCCCCACGGGAAGCGGAGTGGATGGATCCCCAACTGCGGTTAATGTTGCAAAGTGTTTATGCCACCGGCGAGGATGCCGGGTATATCAATCAATTACGTGGCTCAAATACCGGAGTGTTTATGGGAGTTTGTTTTTACGATTACCTGAGTAAAATTAGCGAACTGAATATTGACCCGGATATTGTTTATACGGGACTGAATAATACCGCCACCGGTTTTGCCGGCCGGATTTCGTTTTTATTTGATTTAAAAGGTCCCAGTAATACGGTAGATACCGCTTGTTCTTCTTCATTAACAGCCCTGCATTATGCCTGTAATGCCTTGCGAAATAAAGAATGCGACCTAGCTATCGTGGGAGGGGCCAATTTACTTCTGGCGTCGGGGCATTACCGTTATTTTAGCAGCATGAGGGCCTTATCACCCACCGGGCGTTGCCATGCTTTCGATGAAGCGGCGGATGGTTATGTCCCGGGAGAATGCATTGCCAGTATTTTATTAAAACCATTATCACAAGCAGAAAGAGATGGCGATCGTATTT
>JBJKPO010000104.1:0-6011 GCA_046706235.1 Bacillota bacterium
GTACCGGACGGATGGTACTTTGTAAATGGATAACAATAGTAATCTCATTGCCCGGGTTTTAATCGCCGCGCGTGCTTATAGCTTGGATCGATTATTTGATTATTTGGTTCCTCCCGAAATGATGGACAAAATAAAACGGGGCGCCCGGGTAATCGTACCATTTCAAAACCGTTCCATCCTTGCTTATGTATGGGAGTTAACCGATCAATCGGAATTTTCATCGCTGAAAGAGCTCCGGCAATTAATCGATGCTTCGCCGCTTATTGGTCCTTACCATTATCAGTTAGTCGACTGGATGGCAAAATTTTATTTTTGCGGCCGGGCCGAGGTGATCAAGTTATGTTTACCGCCCGGTTCGAACCACCGGCAAAAAAATACCTATCAACTTACGGTTGAACCTAAGCGGCTTCGGCAACTTTTAGCAAGCGCTTCATTTGCACAAGATGATATTAACCGGACCATCGAACTAATTCAAACGGGATTAGCCGCTGTTTGGAATCCCGAAAAATGGCGGCGGCAATTTTTAGAATTAACGTTTCTTTGGGATTTCTTAATTAAAAAAAGAGTTTTACAACGGGTTTCCATCCTGGTCCAACCAAAAATCAGTCCTAAAAGTTATAAGATCTATTATTGGAATTCCTCGGAATCCGATGACAAAACCGCTGCCGGGAATAGAGTCCGGGAAATCCTGCGGCAATCTTCCGGGTTAACCCTGCCCGATCTTACTAAAAACGCCGGAGTCAGCGTTTCGGTAGTGCAACGCTTATTAAAACAAGGGAAAATTTACTGCACTGAAAAAAACCAAATTCGAATCCCGGTTGGTTTCGAACAAACCGCGGCCGCCGCTGAAGTATCTTTTAATCAAGAACAGCAAGCCTCATACGATACGATATATAACGAATCCGCCGGCCGGCCATTTTTATTACACGGAGTGACCGGCAGCGGTAAGAATGAAATTTATTTTGAATTGGCGGCTCAAACCTTAAAGGCCGGTTTTCAAGTATTATACCTGGTGCCGGAAATCGCCCTAACTCCGCAAACTTTACAACGGGCCCGCGGCCGGTTTGGAGAGCAGGTTGCATTACTTCATAGTAATATGTCGGATGGTGAACGATACGATCAATGGTTTAAAGTTAAAAATGCAAGAGCTAATTTCGTGTTAGGAACCCGTTCCGCTCTTTTTGCCCCATTTGAACGGTTAGGATTAATTATTATCGATGAAGAACATGAGTCAACTTATAAACAAGAGGAGACTCCCCGTTATCATGCCACGCGGGTTGCCCTGAAGTTGGCCCAAATTTCAGGAGCCAAGGTTATTTTGGGCAGCGCTACTCCTTCCATTGAATCATTTTACCGGGCTAGAACCGGGCGTTACGTTTATTTACGACTTAATGAACGGTTTAACCGCAACCCGTTACCCGAAGTAACCATTGTGAATATGCGGGAGGAGTTACAACGCGGTAATAAGAATATTCTCAGTGTTCAACTTGATGATTCGATCCGGACCTGTATCGCTAATCAAGAACAGGCCATCTTATTGCTAAATCGCCGCGGTTATGCCACCTTTGTATTATGCCGGGATTGCGGCCTTTCTTTGAAATGTCCTTCCTGCGATGTCTCGTTGGTTTATCATAGCCACGAGGTAAATTTGCGTTGCCATTATTGCGATTATCGCCAAAGAGTTCCCGATATTTGCCCCAACTGTTCAAGTACCCGTATTCGTTATTTCGGGCACGGCACCCAACGATTGGAGGAAGAACTGGCCTCCCATTTTCCGGATGCCCGTTTGCTTAGAGTGGATCTGGATTCGACTTCGAGAAAAGGGGCTCATCATTCTATATATCAACAACTAAACGAGGGTTCCGTGGATATTTTACTGGGGACCCAGATGATCGCCAAAGGATTGGATTTACCCCGGATTACCTTGGTGGGGGTAATCTCGGCGGACTCCACTTTAAATTTTCCCGATTTTCGAGCAGCCGAGCGAACCTTTAGTTTGTTGACCCAAGTGGCGGGACGCGCCGGCCGTGGCCAAAAACCGGGTAAAGTAATCTTCCAAACTTATAATCCTGAGCATTACTCGTTGCATTTTGCCATGAATCATGATTATTTAAATTTTTACGAACAGGAAATTTTATATCGTCGTGAAGTGGGAAATCCACCATTTTCGGAATTATTTAATTTCGGACTAAGCGGCTTAAAGGCCGGACAGGTTTAATCAGCCGCTCAAAAATGGGGTGAAATTTTAAAAAATAAAGCGACCGGCTTTTTAGTTACTCAAAATAATGAGCATCAATCCGATTTAATTTTAGAAATACTTGGACCGGCGCCGTCTCTGATTCCCAAAATCCAGGATAAATACCGCTGGCAAATTTTAATTAAAAGTAACCGGCAACTCTGGCTGGAACAATTGACGCAAACCGCATGGGAACAATTTCCGTTTAAGGATTATCTTGATGTTAAAATAACCAGGGACCGTAACCCGTACTCGACAATTTAATTCCTTAAAATAATACCAACACCGGGATTGTCGAAATTGTTCTAAAAGAAATTTGCATACCGTTGCATACCGATAGAATAATTAGTATAATAATTTATTACGGACGTGAAAAAGTTGAGGTGTTGGGGATGGCTATTTTAAACATTTTAACCGAAGGAAATCCGATTTTGCGGAAAAAAGCATCGGAAATAGATAAAATAAGCAAACGGCTGCGGGAATTAGCTAAAAATATGCTGGAAACGTTATATGATGCCCCGGGGGTAGGTTTAGCCGCTCCTCAGGTAGGGGTTTCGGAGCGGTTAATTGTCATTGATATCGGTGATGGGCCGATTATGGTTGTAAATCCGCAAATAATCAGCCGGGAGGGTGAAAATAAAGATGTGGAAGGTTGTTTATCGATTCCCGGCCGTAACGAATATATTACCCGGGCTCAAAAAGTAGTGGTCACCGGAATTGACCTTACCGGACGAAAAATAAAAAAAGAAGCGTCCGGTTTACTGGCCAGGGCGTTTCAACATGAGATCGATCACCTGGACGGGATTTTGTTTATTGATTATCTCGAATCGAAATAAACAATGAAAAGGTAGGAGAATTGAAGTTGCGGATTTTATTCATGGGTACTCCGGAGTTTGCCGCCGTAAGTCTTCAAAAACTTACGGAGATTAATGTCGACATTATTGGCGTAGTTACCCAACCGGATCGTCCTAAAGGCAGAGGAATGGAGATGTTGCCTTCCGAGGTCAAAACAGTTGCGTTTGACAATAATTTAACCGTCTGGCAACCGGAATCCATTTCCAGCCCTGACTTTTTAGCGCTTTTTGAATCATTGGAGCTTGATTTGGTTGTTGTCGTGGCATTTGGTCAAAAAATACCGGGTGAAATCTTATATGGTCCTAAATATGGCTGTATCAATGTCCACGGTTCATTGCTTCCCCGGTATCGCGGGGCGGCGCCGATCCAATGGAGCATTATTAACGGCGACATTTCCACTGGAGTGACCACGATGTACATGGATGAAGGATGGGACACCGGTGATATGATATATCAACAGGAAACAACCATCGATCCCAATGAGAATTATGCCGGTTTGTATTTCCGTTTGGCGCGACTGGGCGGAGAATTACTGGTAAAAACGATCCAGGCGATCGAAACAGGCACCGCGCCGCGAATTTCCCAGAACGATTCGCTGGCGACTAAAGCCCCCAAGCTCAAGGATGAATTACAAAAATTGAATTGGAACGATCCGGCGCTCCGCATCCACAATTTAACACGGGTATTTGCTCCGGCGCCCGGACTGGAAACTATTTTAAACGGTGAACGTTTAAAGATAATTGAAACTTTGATTTACAGTGAACCGGACGAGCCCCGGGGAACACCGGGGGAAATCACGGCAATTGTCAAACATAAAGGAATAATGGTAATAACCGGGAATGGACCGATTTTTTTGGTAAAAGTCCAACCACTGGGAAAAAAAGTGATGTCAAGTCTTGATTTTGCAAATGGCCGGCGATTAAATACAGGTATGCATTTTACCAATTTTGTATAAATTAAAAGCGTTGTGTGAAAAACCCTGATTCAAAGCAGTAAACTCGCGCCATCGTGTGACGCGCACGCAATAAGAGACAGGAGGGTGGCACATGTTTTTTGATGCAACATTTATTTTATTAATTCCGGCGATTCTTTTCACTATTTACGCCCAGATCAAAGTGAAATCGACCTGTAACAAATACTTGGATTTCCAGGCCGCTTCCGGGATGACCGGCGCTCAGGTGGCCCGGGATTTGCTAAACCGCGGCAATCTTCATGATGTTCCGGTGGAATTGATTCCCGGTTCCCTGTCGGACCATTACGACCCCCGTTCCAGGGTTTTGCGGCTTTCTCCGGAGGTCTATCACGGCCGTTCCCTGGCTTCGATCGGAGTAGCGGCTCACGAAACCGGCCATGCGATTCAACACGCCAATGCCTATGTTCCGTTATCGATTCGCAACGGAATTTTTCCGGTGGCCAATCTGGGTTCCAACCTGGGTTATATTTTATTTTTTATCGGCCTGTTATTCGGGGGAAGCGCTTCCCGGTTTTTGATCGATCTCGGGATTATTCTCTTTTCTTTTTTCGTTTTCTTTACCATATTGACCCTCCCGGTTGAGTTTAATGCCAGCAGTCGCGCTTTGACCTTGTTGGCTGACGGCGGATACCTGCGGCAAGGCGAGGAAATAACCGGCGCCAGAAAGGTTTTAAACGCGGCGGCCATGACTTATGTCGCGGCGGCGGCCGTCGCTGTTTTGAATTTAATCAGAATGTTATTAATCCGGGGCCGTGATGACTAGAGTTTCCGGACGTTACCTGGCCCAATTGGTTTTAGATGGCGTTGAGCAGGATAATTCATACGCGAATTTGCTTCTATCCAAAGTTTTACATGAATACGGCGCGGTAATCGACCGGCGTGAAAAAGCGTTATGCACTGAGTTGGTATACGGGACTTTACGCCATCGGATCAAAATCGATTATATTTTGGGACGGCTGTTAAGCCGTCCTTTCCCTTTATTGAAAACACCGGTAAAAAATATTTTACGCATGGCAATCTATCAATTGCTGCATCTCCATGAAATCCCGCAACGGGCGGTTTGTCACGCGGCGGTGGAACAAATCAAGCATTCCAGATACTCCGGATTAGCCTCGCTGGTGAACGGGGTGCTGCGGTCCTACTTGCGTCAAAAAAACGAAATTCGTTTTCCGGATCCAAGGCTGGAATCAGTTGAATCCTTAGCGATCGAATATTCCCATCCCGTATGGCTGGTTAAACGCTGGCTTGATAATTTCGGCCCGGCGCGCGCCCAACACATTTTAATGACAAACAACGAACAGCCTCCGTTCACCGTAAGAGTCAACCGGCATCTTACCACCATGGCAAAATTCGCCGCTGAATTGGTAGAACAAAACATTGAATTCCATCAAGGATTATTTTTACCGGAGGCCGTAACTATCGGTCCGCTTAACGAATCGCTTGAAGCGATGCCAGCATTCCAATCCGGGCATATATTTATCCAGGACGAAAACGCCATGCTTCCGGCCCATTTGCTGGATCCCAAGCCCGGCGAGTCGATTATCGACTTGTGCGCCGCTCCGGGCGGCAAAAGCACGCAGTTGGCCGAACTTACCAATGATGGGGCTGAAATATGGAGCGTGGACAATCATCCGCACAAAATGAAACTGATTGAAGAAAACGCTTCAAGGTTACAACTGCATGGTATCCGGGCGGTTTTGGGCGATGCCCGCGCTTTCCGGCTGCCGGAAGATAAATTGGCTGACGCGGTTTTAGTGGATGCGCCGTGTTCCGGAACCGGAGTATTGCGGAGAAGAGTGGATGCCCGGTACCGGCGGAGCCTTACGGATATTGAAAGTTTGGTTGATATTCAAAAAGCGGTCCTGAATAATGCCGCTTCGTTGGTGAAACCGGGCGGAAGGCTAATTTTTTGTACTTGTACCCTGGAACCGGAAGAAAACCAGGAAC
>JBJKPO010000105.1:0-5299 GCA_046706235.1 Bacillota bacterium
CTATTTATACCGTTATTAATAGCGGTAACTTTTAACACTTTAGCCGAGGCGTTCTTTACATAACCCAGCCAGATTTGACCCTGATCGCCAAATTTGATTCCCTTTTGATACGATTCCATATTTAACGGAAAACAATTTTGAATTGAGCACATGAAATCGTCGTTAAAAATTTGATCAAACCGTTCAACCAATTCCTGTCTGGTCTTTATTGTTTGACTTTTACCCTCAATTTCCACTTGTATCGGATAGGCTATTCTTTCCGCCACCTGGAGCTTGTTTTTAGTCAGAATGTATTCCTTTAGCACTGTGGCGAACTTTTCAACTTCTGCGGTGCTTTTGGCGCCCGCCTTTTGATAAATATTATTGGGAAGCCCGTAAAACGAAGCGATGAGTTCCAAGTCAAATTTGGATTCACTGCCGTCCTTGGCGTATCGGATACCTTGAAACCTGCTGCCATCTTCGCTGATTTTCCCCTTAAATCTACCTTTTTGATTTCCCTGCCCGTCATATTCATAAATCCAAATCGAATCCACCATCATAATCCCGGCCAGTTTGATTTTTTCCAGCCGGTCCTCGTAATAGTAAGTGCCGACGATTTTAGCCTTATAATCCGGGTATAACAGCATACGGATCTTTTGTTGATCCATAACGCCCCGGTAACTGTTGAAACGTTCTATCATAATATTCCACTGGGAATCTGCGGTGAAAGTATAACCGATCATTGCAATGAAAACTGAAATAAAGATGATGAAGCGAAAACTCTTCATGCCTTTCATTCCTATCGAAACTATATTTTTTAATGTATTATAACTTGTCAATTCAATAAAAATCACAAACGTAAATTTTTACTTATGCTTGAATCTTTCTGGATTTTCAACATGCATTTCTATGATATACCCGCAATTTATACATATTTCAGCTATTATTGTCGAACCTGCCGTAAATAATTTGCCTACTGGTATTATCGCGGCATATCCGCTCAATTTCCCTTTACCGATATCAGTACAACCACATTTCGGACATTTATTGGATTGTTCCATGCAGTTTTCTCCTATCCTGAGTTTTATATTTTATCTTTTCTACAGTTAATTCAGGGAATCTGCATAAACAACAAAAAAGTAATTCCAACCGGTTCCATCATCAGGTTCAGTAGTGATCTCCAATTGATAAAATCCGCTTGGATAGTCTTGTAAATTAAAAATAGCTTCGCCTTTCCCGAGAATCTTTGAACTTATTACAGTTTTTTCAACAAAATATTCGATCGGTCCGTCAATCCTGGGTTCCATAAACTTGATATACCGCCCTTCGTATTTTTTGGTTTGATCGGTAGTAATCTTAAATATTTCATCGGGACGGCAAGTATGGACAAGTTCGCCGTTTTCGAGAATTTCCAGCAGATCCCATGGAAAATCGGTCCGTTGTGGAAAGGTCCAGTTATATTCGCCATTGGTAATACCGGTAAATTGGACCTGGTAGGTTTTTTTTTGGTATTTTTCGATGGCGCCCATCGGGATTCGTTGAAAACGAAATACTTTAGCTTGTAACGGCGCTTCTTTTGTTACCTGAATCGCGATTTTCTCCGCGGGAGTAAATAAGCGGTTATATAATATTCGGCTCCAATCGAGAAGCGGCTGATAGGGGGTGTAGGTATTAATTTTTTTATTAAGAAATTCCAGCACTTGTTTCTTTTTATCGGGAAATTCCCTGATATCGCCGTATTTGCCGCGCCATTCGCCCTCCCGCATTACGATAGCGCTTGCCGAATTTCCGAACAATATCCGGAAATCCTCGGCAAAGACTTCGTCTTTCCAGGCGTACATCTTGCTTTTGCGTGGCGGAACGCTACGTAAGGACCAGAATTCCGTTAATTCCTTTGAGTTAAGTAAACGGGCTTGGACAGCATGACCCATTTCATGGGCAATGGTGGACGGACCAGCCGCCCATTGAAAAGGACCGCTGCCGAAGAGAGTGATCGTGCCGTATTTGGTATCGTAATAACCATTGGTCATTTCAATCCCAAAAGGGGCCAGATAGATCGTAATTCCGGCGGTTAAAGAACCCGGAACATTGATCTTTTTAACCGCGTCGACAATTTCCGGCACTGAGGGCCGTTTTTCCGGCGGCGTGTAATATAAACAATCCGCCATGCCAAGAAATTGCGACGTATAGGCATGCTCGTAACTCCGGGTCATCGGACGGCCGAGACCCAGTTGCAGATGATTGAGGCGGGCGCCGTGCATCAGGGAAAACAGATTTAACCGTCCGGTGATCTCCGGTTGATAGATTGTAATTCCTTTCTCTTTGATAAAGATGAAACTGGACAAGTTTTCGTCAAGGGCCTGCTGCAGCCGGAACAGTTCCGCGGCTGTTTGTTCATCGTTCAGGGTTTTAATATACCAATCGTCAAAAATAAGGGCACGGTGATATTCGGCAAGAGCGGTATTGGTATTCGTAAATAAACCGGTAAGATAATCCGGGGAATATTTAAAAGGGATTTTCTTCCCGCCGGGATCGACATACATGCTTGAGATTAACCGGTTGTCACGGTATTCGTGAATCAATACCAAACGGTTTTTACCGTCATAAATTAAAGCCTGGCCGTCCCGTTGATCGTTTTTGTATGTATAGACCTCTTTGCTGATATTTGGTTCCCCGGCGCTTGGGAAAGTGAAAGTGATCACGCCGTCATAAGCGCCATTATTCCAGGTTCCTTTCACAACCCGGGGCCATTTGCCGGAGGAGGCGGGATCCTGGGAAACCAGCTCCCCGGTGCCGTGGGGACGATTGTCCCGGCATTCTCCGGTATAAGTGCCGGTAATGTTTGGATTACCTTCAAAACCGGTAATCTTCAGGACGCCTTTTCCTTGCCCGCAATCTCCGGATACGGGCGTAAATCGGGTTTGCGCCATTAGAAAGGAGTTTGCCTGATTTTCTATGGCCAGGACCGGCCCCATGGCCGCCAGGAATAAGATCAAGCCGAGAGAAATGGCTATTCTTTGTAATTGCATGAAAGTACCTCCGTTAATTTTTTATCTCCTCCAATAAAGTTCCATATTTTTCATTCTGGAGTTCGTTTTGCAACAAATTAAATGAAAAGAGGTAATTGCTCATCGATCGATAGAAGGACGGCTAACTCCGGGTAATTTGGCAATATTTGTCCGTCTCGGTAACGGTATAGCCGTCTTGACGCAGATCTTCGTAAATCTCTTCCTTCAACCGGAAGTATTTCTTGATAAGTTGGGCGAAACTTTGATCAACGGTTAAAAATGCTTTGATCAAGTCCTTATTCATGATGATAACCGGAGGGGGAGTAGTCCTTCAATAACTGTAATATCGTTTCCCGAGTGGATGCGGGTAGAATCAGCCCGGATTGAGAGCGGTGATAATGTGGTTAATAAAATAAAAACCAAAAACAAAACGGCAGACTTTTTCATTTGATTGGTCACCACCGATGAAAGTTTGTTCACAATACATTATACCGCCAGATCATAGATTTTCAGGGGAAGTTGCGGATCGCCGGGGGAGGAGGTCAAACCAAAATCATTCATGGTAATAACCGATTCCCCGTCTTTTCCGGTGGAAATATTATATTTCCCAATATCGAACGTCTGATTAATCGTTAAACTGGTGAGGGCAAAGGATTTTGACGGCTCAAGAATCGATAAAAGCAAAAAAACGAATCGCGTAAACGGAATTTGCGTCGTCTTTAATAAACTAGACCGCTTCATTTTCAATGACCTCCATAAAATATTATCCTCCGATTCCCATAGTCAGATAAATTCCCGCCAGGTTACTGATACCGATGTCCAACAATTAACCTTGGTTTATGGGAAAACTATCTTCCGGATGGTGTGATTGAAAGTATCGGTTACATATAAGGCACCGCTGTTATCAATGGCAATACCGCGCGGCCGATAGAATTTGGCTTTTAACGCGGTTCCATCGGTTGCGCCCGGTGAACCGGGAACACCGGCAATGGTGGAGACATAGTGGGATGAAGTGAGCTTCCGGATGATATGATTATTAAAATCAGCCACGTAAAGATTGGTTCCGGCGGCGATAATGCCGGAAGGAGCGTTGAACTTGGCCGTGGTTCCGGGACCATCGGTTGCGCCCAGTGAGCCGGGAATGCCGGCAATGGTGGACACAATAAAATCAGCGCCGGATGGAGTTAACATTCGGATGGTATGGTTGTTCAGATCGGTCACATACAGATTTCCACCGCTATCGACGGTTATTCCATGAGGATGATTGAAGCGGGCGGCTGTTCCGGTTCCATCGTTTGAGCCGGTGGCCCCGGCGGTACCGGCAATAGTGGAAACCACGCCTTCCGGAGTAATTTTCCGGATGATATGATTTTGTGAATCAGTCACATAATTCCTCCCTTTATATATTTTGGATAAATCATTCATATTGATAAATTTTTTTCCAATAGAACCGTTTTTAGGCGAAAGAAGAATACTCTCTCCCTGTCCGGTAAATTGGAACAGGGAGAGTATTTTTGAATAATGGAAAACAGTCAGGGAGATACCGGCAAAGTCGTAAACAATGAAGTCGAAGGGTCACCGTATAGGTTATAGTCAAGTTTATTTTTCCATGATTGTTGATAACCTACCTCCGCCATGGTTTCGTAAAGCGCTTGACCGGCGGGAGTACCGTTCATTAATCGTTGGTTGAAAAAATAGCTCAAGTTACAGTTTATTCCATCATAACTGTTGGCTGGTGGCGAGAAAAGATAATAAAACGACACCCGGGTTGCGCTGACTGTTCCGATGGCCCCGTTTTTAAGCAGGGAATAGCCGAGATTGTTTGGATTTTCCGGATAGCCGTTGGAACATGAGCTTTGAAATACGAAGGCCGGCCGATTGTTGTTTAAGTAACGGCATTGATCGGAATTCAACAAATATTGCGCACCTGTTTGCGAACCGTGGGTTGACCAAGCAACCACGCCGTAGCCGGGTTTATATCTGCAGTTGGCCCACTCCTGTAACATATTGCAAGGCGCGGACGGGTCGGGATTGGGCGGGTGGGACGGTTCGTCCATTATTGGGTAACATTCCGCGTTAACATCAGGGTTGGCGTTGGGGTCATAGTCGTAACAGCGATAATACCCAAACCCCAAATTGCGGGCGAAATCATCTTTAATTGCCTCGCCCAATTGCCAGTCCGAACCATCCTCATCTAATCTGACCATGCCGAAAAGAACGTTACGGCGCCAAGAAGGTACAGCATAGACGGATTCGTAATCAATTATTTTCTGGAGGATTTTATCCAGGGATTCAACATCGGGTTGTCCGCT
>JBJKPO010000106.1:0-7992 GCA_046706235.1 Bacillota bacterium
ATATTCCGGGGTTCTGTTGAACCAATTGGTTGAACAACGGCGCGGTCAGCCATAAAATATCAATCTGATTTCGATTAATAATTTGGCCGAGTTTTTCGGCGTTTAAGGCAATATCTTCTTCAATCATAAAAAGTGTAAGTCCGTTTAAAAGCGCTCCCCATATTTCAAAGGTTGAGGCATCGAAAGAAATTGCCCCGGTTTGTAAAATACAATCGTTTGGCGAGAAATCAATGTAATTAGTATTTTTTACCAATCGAACTACATTCCGATGTTCAACCACAACTCCTTTAGGTTTTCCTGAAGAACCGGACGTGTACATAATGTATCCGATATTTGACTGATTAACATTGGAACACGGCGGCGTAAAATCATATTTGGCCAAGGTATTTCGGTCATGCTGCCGCTTATGTTTACGGTTGTTTTTAGTTGAAATACGGCAGTTCTTATCGACCGTGATCATAACATCGTATCTAAATTTGGTTAGTTCATTTTCGATGGCGGCAACTTTTTGCGAAAAATGAACATCTCTGATGTATTCGATATCCGTCTGCAAATCATGAAAGTAATCTCTGGAAAGAAAAAGTTCTTCCGACCAATCCGTTTTGGTCCGATAATTGGTTTGCGAATGGTTCATCTTAAATTGGGAAGTTGACGCGATCAGGTCTTGCTTTAAGTCCTGATCCATTATGTCGCCGATAAATAAAAGGCCCTGATCGATCAACAAATCAATCGCCATGGCGAGAACTTTTCGAAAATAGTTGTGACCGTGAAAACATTGAACAACGCTATTCATAATAACGATATCAAATGACCGTCCGGCTAACTGATTGATTTCGTGAGCGGCCATCACCAGTAGTTCGATATTTTTTATGCCCGCTTGATTAATCCTGGCGTGGCATTTTTCGATAATAGTATCTGATAAATCAATTCCGCAATAATAACCCGCCAGGGGAGCCAACCTGAACATACTGATACCCGAAGCGCAACCAATATCCAGTACCTTGATTTTCTTATTCAGGTAGGGCCTCAATTTTTTTAGGATATTATTGCCGTA
Source organism: Bacillota bacterium (assembly GCA_046706235.1). Classification (GTDB taxonomy): domain Bacteria; phylum Bacillota; class UBA4882; order UBA8346; family UBA8346; genus JAEZJQ01. The sequence continues at coordinate 1,055 of JBJKPO010000106.1, forward strand.
TTCATCCATTTCCGTTTGAGAAAAAGGGTTCCCCGTATAACTGTTATTCCATCCCCCTCCGGTAATCTCATCGACTGCTTTTTCTCCGATATACTTCCATAATTGTTGATCCATTATTTTATTTTTTTCGATTTCGGTTTCTTGACAAACATTTTCGCTATCGATGCAAATAAAAGTATTAAAGGTTTTACATTCCCATTGCAATCTATTCAACGATTTAATAAACTGTTTACCGGAAATAATTATTCCGATTACGGCATCGTTAATTATTGTTTTAATTCTTTCCTCCGGGAGTTCCGGATCGATGGGAACGTATGCTCCGCCGGCTTTTAAAATCCCAAGCAGCGCTATTATCAATTCAATCGATTTTTTTAAAAGGATCCCAACCGGATTGTCCGGCTGAAGCTTATTCTCGTTAATAAGATAATTGGCTATTTGATTTGCTCTATCATCCAGTTCCCGGTAAGTTAATTCTTGATCGTAAAAAACCACGGCGGTCTTACCTGGAGTTTTTGCCGCCTGCTCCTCAAACAACCGTTGAATGGTTTTCATTTTGGGATATATGGTCCCGGTATTGTTAAATTCGAATAATATCCTTCTTTTTTCGATTTCAGACAACATTTCCAGTCGCGAAATCAGCTTACCGGGATTGGCGAGCGCATCCGTTAACAGATTCAAATAATGTTCATGTGCCGTTATCATTTCACCGGTTTCAAATAATTCCAACAAAAAATCATAACTGATGATATAGCGGCCCTCATCCTCGCGATCGTTGATATGGATATTTAACGATTCCGGTTGGTGAAAGTAGGGATGCGGTCTGGCAGTGTATTTTTCCAGGTTGCCGGGGTCAAATAATCTGGCGTTTTGATATGATAACGTAACATCATATAGATTTTCAAAAATTTTATGCCTTTCCCGAAAATCCTTGAGAATTAATTCATATGGATATTTTTGATGCTTTAATAACTTCATCCATTTCCCGGCAAAATTATGAATAAAAGTTGCAAAATCCAAATTACCGCTCAAATTAAAGCGAATGGGGACAGTGCTGATGAACATCCCCATCATTTCTTTTTCGGATGGGTTGGAGCGATTCAGCACCGATGTACCGATAACGATATCCTCTTTTGAAGTTATCCGGTTAATGTAAAGAAAAAAAACAGCCATAAATAGTGTAAACACCGATATTCTATCGTTCGCGCAGTATTCACGGATTTTGACGCCCAATTGTTTTGAAATCGCAAATGTTTTGCGCATCGATTTCGAACTGATATAATTGGACCCGCGATTTTTAAAATTCATTAACTCGGGGACAGTCTCAAATTCATTTCTCCAAAACTGTTTGTCTTTTTCAAACCTCGCCCCGAATTTATATTCCGCTTCACTCGTGATGTAATCGAGATACGAAGGCTGTTTTTTTGTTTTATAATCATCCCTTTTTGTAAGCCGGAGTAAAATTTCATTATTTGCTTGACCGATAAATTCATCGCCCAGGCATCGCTTAAAGTATGATGCAATTTCCCGTAGAACCCGCCTTCACGATCGGATAACTTGATCAACGCGAAATACGCCAAATCGCAATCGTATAAATTAAACGGTTTCAAGGTTTGCCGTTCTTCCCATTGATATAATCCGGCAGGTTCCTGATCGCTAAAATCATAAAAATCCAGGCGGCGATATTCGTAGGGCGATACATATTGCATTGTGTCTTCATCTTTTTCAATAATCCGCAGCCGGACCGCATCATTTTTTTCGATAAATAGATTGACGGCTTTCTCTAGGCACCGGTAATCAATTTCACCATCGACTTTTATTGTTGCGGCAATATTCCCGATACTTGTGCCCGGGTAAAGCTTCTCGGTATACCAAATCCCTTTTTGTGGATAGGAAAGCGGATAATACTTGGTATAATTCTCTAACTCCGTCGATAATAATCTCCTGTATTCGGCCAACCCTTCCCGGCTTGCCATCACTCTTTCCAAGGTTTTTTGACACGTTAATCCCGGAATTGCAATCTCAGCGCCAATGTTTTCCAAAACATTGGCTATTACAGTGAAAATTTTCTTCTGAAAAGCTTTAAAAAACTCACTTAGTTCGCATAATGCCGCCCGAATGATCCGGTCTGAGTTATTACTGCTATTTACGAAATAAATACGGCCGGTATCGATTACCCCAAAGGGATCGGCATTATCCGAAAAAGCTTCCGCCACGATAAAAGCAACCAAGCTTTGGTCATGAGATACCCGCCACAATTTTCGATGAACGCTAAAACCGAAAGCTTGATAAGTATTTTTTATTTCACCTAAGTCAAAATATTCGGAATGGTAACGATAACATAAGTTTTCAAGTAATGGAAGACATTGAGCGGCGTAAACTAAAAAATGGGAAGGATCGTCAAGCGCTTCAATGAGGTATTCATGAGAAATATCCTTATCATTACTAACCATCTCGGAAACGTTGCATTCGAAACAACTCATTTGGTCAAAGATGAATTTATCCCGATCATTAATTAATTCATCAATTTTACCGTAGATTTCCCGATGCCATTCCAGATCGTCATTAATATAAGTTAGGTATGACTCGAAATAAGGATGATTCAACATAAAATCGGCTAATCCGATATAAGCATCGGTTTTGGCTTTTGGATTTAACCTGGCGCCAGGCGCTATTAATAATGGTTGGCCGAAGAAAGTACGATCGTAAATACGTAACACGGAACCGACCGTCAATAGTTTTTCATTTTTTATATGGACCAGATTGGATGCAATCTCGGGTTTGCGATTCAATAACTCCAGTTTAGCAATCAAATCCAGGAACGACTGCTTGCCGTTATCTTTGAGTTTTAAACCAAAATGGCGAGATTCTTCATAAAGACCGGCTATCTTCTCCATGGTAAAGCCGGCCAACGGCTTAAAATCCGGATAACTTTTTTGAAATATGTAACTGAATAGTTTCTGATAAACCCCCCATTCTAATTCGGAAAATATTAAGCCATAAATGAATTGACCGTCGCCGCCGCTGCTAAAATACTTAATTTCGGCGCTGGCGTTGATTTCGATCTCACCTGTTATTTGGATGAGTATATTGGGGATTCGCTCTCCCACATAAAACAGTCGGTCTTCGGCAAATAAAGATAACCCTTGGGAGTTGATATCCCGTAATCGGAATTGTCGTTCGGGAATGCCCGGGTAAACGTAAGCCGCTACACTGGGTTCAATCATGTACCGGTTGACTAAACGTTTGAATGATCTAAAAATAGTTGACGGGTATTGAATAGTTGCCTTATTATTAATAAATCCGGTAATCCGGGTTTGAAATGTATAAAGAATTTCTTTATACGTAAACCGAATTTCAAGTTCAATGGCAATATCAAGTTCTGTTTTGATATTTTTAACTGAAATATAGATCTCTTCATGCTTGGGGGTGTTAAACGACATTAAGGCAGAGCTTTGTTGTTTGTTGAGCAGGATTTGTACCGGGATTTCTTTTCGACGGGATAAATTTTTAAATAAATCAAAAATATACTGCCAATCATCAATTTTTGTAATGTTGTTCACGTTCTCACTCCAAGAAAGTATTTTGGGTTTAAATTTAGTCCAATGACTAAAATAAACATAAAAGCTATTCTACACAAAAATTATTTTACCTGTAAGTTTTTATTTTTTTTATATAAAAAGGGTCTGTTTATCAAAAAAACGTTAATATTTCCATTATTTTGGTGTTAATTGTGAATAACTATCCATATTTTCTATATATTTCTATTTATTGACAATTATTTACCAATAAAAAAACCACTCTGGGGAGGTTTTTAACAAAATAAGCCGCAAAATATAGTTGGAAAAAATTTGAATAAGGGCCGGCGTTATTAATTTCCCGTAAAAATAGCAAAAATCCCTAAACGCCGCAACCGTTCAACAACATCATTTACCGACGGCTCGTCAAACTTTTTCAGAATATTGGCGATATGAGTGCGGATTGTTGACGACTCGACGTGCTTGACGGCGGCGATTTGACTTTTGTTTTTGCCTTCCGCCAGTAACCGTAATAATTCCAATTCGGAGGGAGTTAATTGATAAACGATATTTAAGGTGGAAACCAGGGCATTTCGTTCGGAACGCAGCACTCTGAATTCCTCGCGGATCATCCGGGCGACTCGAGGCCTGAGCGGAGACATATTCCGGGCGGCGGCCCGAACCGCTTCCAAGATTTCCGCGGCCGAGGAGTCTTTTAAAACATAATCGACGGCTCCGGCTTCGAAAGCGGCAAATACCGTATCATCATCGCTAAAATGGGTTAACACTATAGAACGAATGCCGGGATCTTTTACGGCAAGTGTCCGGATTGCATCGACACCGGCCCGTGGCGTTTCCATCTCCAGATCCATCAATAATACTTCCGGATGTGTGTCCAAAGCCCGTTCGACCGCTGCAGCGCCCGTCCCAACGGCATCGATAACTTTCATATCCGGTTCATGACTTAAAACCATACTCAAATATTCCCGGATCGGCAACATGTCGTCTGCAACAATCAAACGGATTTGAGGTTGAGACACTATTTCACTCAACTCCACTAATAAAACCTCCCCGGCACAATTTCTAATCCCGTGGTGAAAATACGGGTTTAATCAGCGGCGGACCAAGTTTTCCAGTGCGCCGGTCAAATTCCGGATAAATATTCCAACCCCGATTGACTTCGGGATGGGTATTATAATAATGATCTAATTTGGAATTCCAAAAACGATCCAACCGGATTAATTCGCTTTGCAAATCGCTTCCCTTAATTAAAATGTCTTTAAACACCGAACAAGGATTGCGGTCCGGCGTCACCCAACCAGGTAAAATCGGATAAGTCGCCAAATAATCCCGGTCCAATGTCCCGGCGAATTCTTCAAACCCATGCAGTTTGGGCTGTTTTTTCACAAATTCCCCGGCCACTTTAGGATCAGGATCGATACATTTGCCCCGTTCGTACATTTTAGCCCGGATTTCATAACGATCGAACCATTTAACAACTTCCCAGGCTTCAAATTTATGACGGCTAAGCCCGTTAATATTCCATAATCCGGCAATCATCATCGCCCGCGATTTACCATGGAAATTACCGTCATACGTTGGAATAGGAGCAACTCCCCAATCGCATTTCGCCGGGAATTGGACGTTTAAAACACTGACATCCCACAATTCTCCCATAAACATCCCAATCCGCCCTTCGGCAAATTGAGCCCGTAAAGCTTCGTTGGTAAGGGTTGCGGTCCCAGGGAACAGCGAACCATCTTTATTTAAATCCAATAAAAGTTGAAACACCCGTCCATAGCCTTTCAGGGCCCATCTGCCGTGTTTCCAATCCCAATAAGCCGGGTCTCCGTTAGCCTCCGCCCACTGGCTGGGCATCCATTCCATCGGCCAGGATTCGGCTCCACAATATGCAAAACCAAAACAACCCCGTTTACCGGCGGTAATTTTTTGGGCATATTCACATAACTCTTGGTAGGAACGGGGCGGTCGGTTCGGATCCAAACCCGCCGTTCGGAACAGATCCCGGTTATAAATCAGGCGCGAATTAAAAACTTGAGCGGGGATCGCAAATACATGGCCCCAATGAGTGGTCAATCCTTCAATCCAATACCAGGACGGCCACTGTCGCTTCCATTGCTTAAAATCCGGAAAATTATCAAACCACATCTGAGCTTTAGCTTTAAACGGATCCGAATATCCGGTAATGAATCCGCTGCTGTAAAGATCTGGCCCCTCTGCGTTTCGTTGTGCTTCTTGAAACAAGTTCCAGGAGTCATCCCCCAAAATACGCATCGAGACTTCGATCCCTTTCCGGCGACCCGTGGTTGCGTTAAACTCGGCGATCAACTCTTTAATTACATCGGCCATATGCCGCTGATGGGTCCAAAGGGTGAGTTTTACAGTTGATTTTGGCGTGCTTGATACCGGAAAACTTAATGAAAATATCAATGATAAACTCAAAATTATTAATGAGAATTTTCGGATACCTCGCGGATAAAATATTCTCTTTGGTATAAGGTTTTTAATCGTCATTTGAGTTTACCTTTCCGGTGTTTATATTCTTTGGATTCTAAGGCTTTATTTCTTGCTTATGGTCTTTTTTCCTTCATCTTTATAATAAATTGCATTTAAAAAATACATGAACGTAAATAGAAAAAGAAGTATCTAAATATATTAATGAAGGACTAACGCCCCTTGCAAAAAGGAGCGTCAGCCGGATTCATAAGGAAGGATTTATAGAGATTCAAGTTTTAATATTATTTTTTCTTAGTTTTTTTTACTAACCAAGCATCTAGTTGTTTTTGTTCCTCGGTTATGACCTTATCCAGACCGGCTGCTTTAAACTTGGCAACTACATCCGGGATGGTGGCGGGATCGGCGGTTCCGGTCACAAGAGCGATTACATAGGTATTCCATACGTTTTGGCAAGCGGCAATTTCATTTTTGACGGGTTCGGCATCGAAACTAAAGCCCAGACTCTTGGCAGCCAATGAAGACTTATTAAATTTCTTAAATAAACTCCATTTCCGTTGGTTTTCACCCTTCCAGAAATAGTTCAGATATTGATTTCCGAACATCCAGGGAGTACCGGGACGGTACCCGATGTTCTCCGCGGTTTTGCCGGGAGGGGTATCAATTACGTTTTTAGCTATCTTTACATAATGTTTGCCTTCAATACCAAAGTTAATCAAGTTATTGAGATACTTATTGGTGTTGAACAATTCCAAAAATTTGAGGGCCATAACCGGATTTTTACAGGACTTGGGAATTGCTTGCATCGAACCGATACAGTCATAAGTTTGGGACACTGGCCTGGTGATTTGAACCGCAACTTGCGGAACGCCCCAGGAAGCGGTTCTTTCTTCATCGGCGCATGGCTTATAAGATTCAATTTTACAGAAGACTTTATGAGCTCTAATG
>JBJKPO010000107.1:0-4081 GCA_046706235.1 Bacillota bacterium
AACTCCGCACGGTAATCATGGTAACCCATAATCCTCACGAAGCCTTATTATTAGGGGATCGAGTCGTAATTTTTACCGAAAAACCAGCCCGGATCAAAAGAGAGTTACAGGTGGGCATTCCTCAAGAAGACCGGATTGAAAACCGGGATATATTGCAATTTGAGCAAGAATTAATCTCCCAGTTGTTGATATAAGCCTTCCGGTAATATGCACCGGAAGATTTTTCGAACTCTGGAAATTGAACGGAAAAAGGGAAATTAAAATCAGATTAAATTTTTGTAAAGGAAAGTTTTTTAACAGGAAGACAATTATTTTTAGTGAATATTATAGGATTGATTTGACAAAATTGATATTTTTTCCGGATTAGGGGGGCCCTGAAGATGTCGGATGATTGTTGTTGCAAACAGCTTGAAGATCCGCGCGGAGAAAAGTTGCGGGCGATTATCGCCAAGTATCAAAATTTACCGGGAGCATTGATCCCGGTACTGCATGAAGCCCAAGAATTATACGGATATTTACCTATGGCGGTCCAAAAGGAGATTTCCAAAGGATTGAAGCTCTCCTTGGCTGAGATATACGGAGTTATTACTTTTTATACTCAGTTCACCCTGAAGCCGAAAGGCAAGTACCGGATTCAGGTTTGTTTCGGCACTGCTTGTTATGTCAAAGGGGCCGGGTTGATCTTGGATAAGTTAAAGGAAAAATTAGGAATCAATGTGGGTGAATGTACCGAGGACGGCCGCTTTTCCCTGGATAATTGCCGTTGCATCGGTGCTTGCGGCCTTGCCCCGGTGATCATGATTAATGAAGAAGTTTATGGGGGCCTAATTCCGGACAATATTGAAAAAATAATCGAAAAATATCATACCGGGAATTAAAGTGAGGGGATGGGTAAATGAAATCAATCGCCGAATTGGAGGAATTGCGAAAAAAAACTCTGACGAAGCTGGAGGAACGAACTAAAAATGGAGGGTTCCGAATCGTTGTCGGTATGGCGACTTGCGGTATTGCCGCCGGAGCCAGACAAGTAATGAGTACTTTTGAAAACGAAATTCAAAAGCGTTCCTTATCGAATATCGAATTGACCATCACCGGATGTATCGGAGTCTGCCGGCTTGAACCATTGGTTGATGTTATTGATGATAGTAATCGTAAAGTAACTTATATCAATGTTACTCCGGAAAAAGCATCACGGATCGTTACCGAACATATCGTTAACGGCAGGGTGTGTTTGGATTATTTGGCGCATTAGTAGAGTTTTACAAGGGGTCTATCCTGCCGAATAGGAGGCGAAATTAATGCAGACATATCGTTCCCATATTTTAGTCTGCGGTGAAACCGGATGTGCCGGAAAAAATTCCGAAATCGTCCGGGCGGAATTAATAAAACATATTGATCAACATCAATTAACTAATACGGTACAGGTTATCAAAACCTCTTGTTTAGGCTTATGCGACCAAGGGCCGGTAATAATCGTCTATCCCGAGGGAGTTGTCTATACAATGGTTCAACCGGGGGATGCCTCGGAAATAGTTAAGGATCACCTGCTCAACGGAGTTATTGTTAAGCACCTCCTGGCGGATCTGCAATTGGAAAAGGGAGTCGGGGATATTAACAATAATGACTTTTTTAAAAAACAATACCGGATTGCCCTTCGAAATTGTGGACTCATTAATCCCGAAAGTATTGACGAGTATATTGCTTATGATGGATATAAGGCATTGGCGAAAGTATTAACGGAAATGAAACCGGAGGAAGTAATCGACCTGATCAAACATTCCGGTTTAAGGGGACGGGGCGGCGGTGGTTTTCCCACCGGTTATAAATGGCATTATACCGCCAAAGCGACCGGCGAACAGAAATATGTTTGTTGTAACGCTGATGAAGGCGATCCGGGGGCTTTTATGGACCGGAGCATTTTGGAGGGAGATCCTCATTCGGTGGTGGAGGCCATGGCAATCGCCGGTTATGCCGTTGGTTCCAATCAGGGGTATATTTATGTCAGGGCGGAATACCCGATTGCGGTCAAACGGCTGACTATAGCCATTGCTCAGGCTAAGGAACACGGGTTACTGGGAGATAGGATCTTCGGGACCGGCTTTAGTTTTGATTTGGAAATCAGATTGGGCGCCGGGGCCTTTGTTTGCGGCGAAGAGACAGCTTTGATGACTTCCATTGAGGGGAGAAGGGGTGAGCCGCGCAGCCGTCCTCCGTTTCCGGCGGTGAAAGGATTATGGCAAAAGCCGACATTATTAAACAATGTGGAGACTTACGCCAATATTCCGGTGATTGTTTTAAAAGGCGCCGATTGGTTCGCCGGTATTGGCACCGAAAAAAGCAAGGGAACCAAGGTTTTCGCCATCGGCGGCAAGATCAACAACACCGGTTTGGTGGAAATTCCAATGGGAACTACATTGCGGGAAATTATCTATGATATTGGCGGTGGAATTCCGAATGGCAAGAAGTTTAAAGCGGCGCAAACAGGCGGACCTTCGGGCGGATGTATACCGGCCAGCGAGATTGATGTTCCCATTGATTACGAATCATTGCAGAAACTAGGTTCAATGATGGGTTCGGGCGGTTTGATTGTAATGGATGAAGATAATTGCATGGTTGATATCGCCAAGTTTTTTCTGGAGTTTACGGTGGATGAGTCTTGTGGTAAATGCCCTCCGTGCCGTATTGGCACCAAACGGATGTTGGAGATACTGGAAAGAATCACCGAAGGCAAGGGCGAGCCTGAAGATATCGAAAAGTTGGAGATCCTGGCTAAGAATATCAGGATTTCGGCCTTGTGCGGTTTAGGACAATCGGCACCCAATCCTGTTTTAAGCACGTTGCGTTATTTTCGCCACGAATATTTGGCGCATGTAAACGATAAAAAGTGCCTGGCCGGAATTTGCAAATCGCTTACCCAATATGTGATTCATCCGGATAGCTGCCGGAGTTGCGGGATTTGCAGTAAAAATTGTCCGGTAAACTGTATCAGCGGCGATAAAAAGGCTCCTTATTCCATTGATCAGACGAAGTGTATCAAATGTGGCGCTTGCATGGAGAAATGTCCCTTCAAGGCAATCTTTAAGAATGCCTGATAAGTAGAATTATTGAAAATGAACCGGGAATAACTGACGACAATTACCGAATGAGGTGGTTTTAATGGAACAGGAAATGGTAAATATCACTATCGACACCAGGAAAATCCAGGTTCCGAAGGGTTATACGGTATTAGAGGCGGCTCGTTCAGCCAATATCGCCATTCCCACCCTGTGTTTTCTTAAAGAGATAAATGAAATAGGCGCGTGCCGGATATGCGTGGTTGAAATCGAAGGTTCCCGCAGCCTTCAAGCGGCTTGTATTTATCCGGTATCCGAAGGATTAGTGATCCGGACTCAAACTCCCACTGTGCGGGAGTCCCGCCGGGTGACTTTGGAACTAATCCTGTCCAACCACGAACGTAAGTGTTTGACTTGTGTCCGTAGCCGGACTTGTGAATTGCAGCGGCTAGCCGAAGAATTAAACATCAAGGATCTTCGGTTCGACGGTGAAACCTACCACCTTCCCCAAGATAACTTTTCGCCTTCAATCGTCCGGGATCCTAATAAATGTATCTTATGCCGCCGTTGTGTCAGCATGTGTAAAAATATTCAGGGCGTGGCGGTCCTTGATACCAATGAACGGGGTTTTAAAACCATTGTGGGATCGGCATATAATATGTCCTTGAATGAAGCGCCTTGTACCATGTGCGGCCAATGCATCACCGTCTGTCCCGTCGGAGCGTTGCGGGAAAAAGATGATACCGACCGGGTTTGGACGGCGTTGGCCGATAAAGATTTACATGTGGTGGCGCAAACGGCCCCGGCGATCCGGGCGGCACTGGGAGAAGAGTTCGGTATGCCCATCGGGTCAAGAGAGACCAGTAAAATGATCGCGTCTTTAAGGCGGTTGAGTTTCCAAAAAGTCTTCGATACCAACACCGCGGCTGATTTGACCATTATGGAGGAAGTTACCGAACTGATCGACCGGATTAAAAATGGCGCGTAGCTACCCTAGATTACGTCATGGCGTGCGGGATGGGTAACGT
>JBJKPO010000108.1:0-2827 GCA_046706235.1 Bacillota bacterium
TCGATGGCATAAACCGCGGTAAAACTGGCATATTGACCTATTCTCTCCAATGAAGCGCCTTCGATATAGCCTTTCAACAAACCGGCCCGGTAGGCGTCCCCGGCTCCGGTGGGATCGACTATTTCCGTTATTTTGGCGGCCGGAACTTGAATCTGCTGTTGTTTGGAAGTTAAACGCGAGCCTTTTTCCCCCAGAGTCTCAACTACTAGTTCCACTGAATTTAAGATCTCCTCTATGGTAAGCCCGGTTTTTTCAAGCATTAAACTATACTCATATTCATTAAATACTGTAATTTTTGCGCCCAAAATCCCCGGGATCAAGTCGGCGGTTGAAAGACGCGGCAACTGCATGCCGGGATCGAATAAATAGGGAATGCCTAACTCACGGCATTCCGCAGCCCACTTAATCATCGCCGCCGGTTCGGTGGGAGCGATTACGGCCATGTCGATGTCAGTCGCCGGAAGGTTTTTTAAACTCAATTCCGAATCCTTGGCCATGGCGCCGGGATAAAAACCAGTGATTTGGTTGTTGTCCAAATCGGTGGTGATAAAACAAGAAGCGGTGTAATCATTGTTTAAAATTCGGATCAATCCGGTATCGACCCCGTTTTCCATTAACCAATCCCCGTATTCCCGGAAATCCTGCCCCGCAGTCCCGAGTATCAGCGGTTTTATGCCTACCAGGGCCAGGTTATAGGCGATGTTTGGAGCCGTCCCGCCCCGCATTTTTTTTAAACTATTTACCAGGAAACTTACGTTTAGAGTATGTATTTTTTCCGGTAAGATTTGGTCCTTAAATCGTCCTGGGAAATCCATGATGTGGTCAAACGCGATTGACCCCCCCACTAATACATTCTTCATTAACTATCCCCTTTCCAAACTAAAATTATTTAACGGCAATCATTACAAAAACCTTTAATCCGGCTCTTTTTCGGGTCTGACCGGACCCTGTCCCATTGGATTTATCTATTACTTCGTAATGGACTTGTTTAAAACCCGTCTTTTCAAAACCGGCCGACAGCCGGTCCGGATCAAAGCCCGGCCAGGCATCATGCATTTGCGCCATCAAGTTACGGTCGGGGTGTTCATAGAAATCCGCCACAAAAAGCTTTCCCCCCGGTTTTACCAGCCGGTACATTTCCTGGATGGCCAGTTCGGGCTGTTCGATATGATGCAGGAACATAATCGAACAAACGACATCGGCGCTGGAATCGGCTAAAGGCACGTCCAGAGCGTCGCTTTCCATGATTTCGATGTTCTGAATTCCTTCACTTTTCGCTTTGCGGTGAAGTTCCCGGAGCATCTCCCCTGAAATATCGACGGCGATAACTTTTTTCACATACCGGGCCGTAAATCTGGAAATCAAGCCGTTTCCGGCGCCCAAATCAACCAGCGTCATTGATTGATTAAGCAAATTAAGTTCCATTATCTTGGACTTCAAAGATTGATCATCATAATTATTCTTGCTGATTTCTTCCCACTTGGGGGCCACTTCATTAAAAAAATCCTTTACATCGCCTTCGCTGGCCGAATATGTTTGCGAATCGCCGGACGCCAGCCAGGAAATCAGCGCTTGACGGCTAAAACGCCATTCCCGTCCGATTTTACGCCCGGGAACCTTTTCTTCTTTCAATAGTTTTATAAAAGTTTTGACACTGACCCCGAAAAGTTCAGCGGCCTCGTCCATGGTGAGAATCTCTTTATCCACTCGCATCTCCCTATGAAGATCAAAAATAATTTTTGAACTTTCTTATTATAAGTATAATACACTTAAGTTAAATTATCAACAGTTAAATCGTATTTATTTTCGCTTAAAATGAACTCATTTACACTCATGTATCAAAACATTATTGATTATAGGCTGTGAGCCGATTATATAGATATAGTTAGACCCGGATTGAATTTCAAAAGAGGTGAAGCGTATTATGGATAGTCAAAATTATCGGCAAATGAATTCTCGGTCTTCAGTGTTACCCATATGCCGTAAATTATTTGTTTGGAGCCTTTTGATGAGTGCTCTCAGTCTGGGTTTGATATTTGGAGCGGAATCACCATCCAGCCTGAAACAAACACCGTTATCCGTCAAGAAATAACCTGACCAAATCCCGCCGGACTATCAGAAGCTCTATCATGAGCTTGATCAAAAACTTCAGTCATTTGATGCTTATGTGAACTCCAACTGGAATGGTACGAAATATCCGGTTATCCCGGGGGCGGAATTAATTGTCGCCAATGCCCACCGTGGGGAAGAATTACTAAACGGCAAGGCTTTCCAGGGAATATTGGTATACCTGGAGAAACTAAGATCCCTGGGGCGTACGATGCGTAAAAGTTACGATAAGTTACCCGATCCTGGAGCCTGATTTTCCACATTCCAGTGAATATCTAAAATTTTATAAAAGACTGGCCCCGGAAATCAAACGCCGGGGAATTAAGTTGCTTATTGGATGCGGAATTATGTTTTCCGATCCGGCTTATACCAATTTGAAACCAAATTACCAGGGTCTCACCTGGAAGAAGTACCGGACCGGCAAGAAACGTCAAGTGGAGACTTTAATTCACGAGATTCATCCGGATTATATTACAATTGCCAATGAACCGTCCACCGAATCGAGACTGACCCTGGCCAACTATAAACAATTTGAGATGCTCTCCGTTTTTTGGTCCAAGTACTTTTGGGGATACTTGCCCTATAATCAAACCACCAGAAATCTATCTCCGGTGAAATCGGTGAAACTAGTCAATCTGGAAAGCTTTAAGTACTCAAATTGCAGAATATACAACCAGTCAAAATCCTGTTAATAGCCGGGATATCCGATCTATTGACA
>JBJKPO010000109.1:0-10654 GCA_046706235.1 Bacillota bacterium
TCAATGTCGATATCGGGCATCGAAATCCGTTCCGGATTTAAAAACCGTTCGAAAATCAAACCCAGTTCAATCGGATCCAGACTGGTAATTCCAAGCAAGTAAGCGACCAGGCTTCCAGCGGCCGAGCCGCGTCCCGGCCCAACCATAATCCGGTGTTGTTTGGCAAAATCCACGAAATCATGTACAATCAAGAAATAACCCGGAAAGCCCATCGAATTAATGGTTTCCAATTCAAACCGGAGCCGTTCTTCCCTGGTTTCATTCCATTGTAAGTTACGAGTCGCGATTGCTTCCCGGCAGAGTTTCTCCAAATATCGTTCCGGGCTTATAGTTTCATTAGGAATTTGATACCGGGGCATATGAAACTCATCGGTTTGAAGCTGTACCTGGCATCGTTCCGTAATTTGCGAGGTATTGGTCAATGCTTCGGGATAATCCGCAAAAATTTCTTCCATTTCCGCCTGGGATTTTAAATAAAACTCCGGTGTGGCAAATTTCATCCGGTTTGGGGTATCGATTGTTTTACCAGTTTGGATGCATAGTAATACATCATGAACTTCGGCATCTTCCCGGTTTAAATAATGAACATCGTTGGTCGCGACAAGCGGCGCGCCAAACTCCGCGGCCAGTCCCGCCAAAGTCCGATTCAAATTACGCTGTTCCGCTAATGCTTGATATTGCAATTCAATAAAAAAATTATCCCGTCCCAGGATTTCTTGATAAATAAGCAACTTATTTCTTGCTTCTTCCAGCTTATGATCCAGGATATAACGGGAAATAACACCCGATAAACAACCGGAAAGCCCGATTAACCCTTGTGAATGTCTCCGTAGCGTTTCCAAATCAATCCGTGGTTTATAATAAAAGCCCTCTACGTTTGCAATAGATACTAATTTTAAAAGATTACGGTAACCGGTTTCGTTTTCCGCCAGTAACACCAAATGAGCGGGATCGTCATCGACTTTGGGTACTTTATCTTTCAAGCCCCGGGGCGCCACATAGAATTCGCAGCCTAAAATAGGCTTTACTCCAAGTTTAAGCGCCTGCTGGTAAAATTTCAAACATCCGTACATGACTCCGTGATCGGTAATCGCTAAAGCCGGCATGTCCAGATCTTTCGCTTTTTGAAGCAAGTTCTCAAGCGCTGCCGCCCCGTCAAGTAAGGAATACTGGGTATGAACATGTAAATGAACAAAGCTTGCCATATTTCTCCCGCCAAAGAAAAGTACTGGTTGATTTCGATATTAGTAAAAGAGATACCTGCAATTCGAGGTTAAAAAAATAAATACTGGTTGGAAAAATTTTTAAATCGTTGTCAAATTTTAGGAATATTTGATTTTAATCACTTTTTCTATTGAATTATATTTTGTAATTTTCTTCTCAAGTTTTATCAAGAACAGGCCGAAAAAAATAGTAGATATTGGTACTTTCTAGTATTTTTTAAAAAATCCTAATAAATTCCATTATTAACATTTTATCAGGGGGAAACTATCTATGGAGGAAGTAAAGATAATTTCTTACAAGGGCAAATCAGTAATACGAATTGAATTTCCTGATGATACCGATTTTAATAAATTGAATCAAATAATTACCGAGGCAAAATCTTATATCGGTAAACAACCTCAAAATTCAGTATATGCCATCACTATCATCGGGAATATGCGTTATAATCCGGAAATGACCAGGTGTTTTGAGGAATATGTCAAATTCAATAAGCCTTATATTAAAGCAAGTGCCGTTTTGGGTGTTTTCGGCCTAAAAAAAGTGCTTTATAACGCCTATACATTACTTTCACATCGTCAAGTAAAAATGTGCGAGACCGAGGAAGACGCTTTAGATTTTGTAACCGGTTTCTAATTATATATTATTAAAATTATTGAAAATCACTATGAAAATGATAAATGACTATACAAATTTATATAGCATTTTTTTTTCTCCAAAAATAGCTATATCTCGTTGAAATCTCTTCATGAAAATAGCCTAATAATCTGTGATTATTAATAATCTGGAATTTTTACTGTATTGTTAGTTATATTTATCCACCAAAAAAGGAGGGCGGATTAGTGTATCCAGGTCAACGGTATTGACAAATATTTATCCAAAAATAAATAGGCATCAACAATCAAAGTAAATGGGGGAGAATTGAATGAAGAGTATCAATTCGCATGTTATACCTCGCCGGTTTACACTCATCGACCTTTTACAACAGAAATCACAACAACACCCAAACCAGACTATTTACACCTTTCTAACCGACGGCGAACAGACTGAATCAAAAATAACCCTTTCCGAATTGGAATATCGCGCCAAATGCATTGCGGTCAAACTAATGTCATATTGCAAGACCGGTGATCGTGCCTTGATTATTTACGAACCCGGAATCAATTATGTCTCCGCCTTTTTCGGATGCCTGTTCGCCGGTGTAATCGCCGTCCCAATCTATCCGCCCCGGTTAAACAAATCCATTCATCGCGTTGAAAAAACTTATATTAATTCTCAGGCCCGGGTAGGACTGACCACCGGGTCAATCTTGACTAAAATTACCTCGGCGCCCGGGGAATTAAATATACTAAAATCCGGTTATTGGATTAATACCGATGATTTGAATGATATCGACCCCAACCGATGGATATGTCCGGATATTCATAAAGATTCCCTGGCCTTTTTACAGTATACTTCCGGCTCAACTGGCGATCCCAAGGGAGTAATGATTACCCATTATAATTTACTTGAAAATTTAAAAGTAATTCATCGCGGCTTTGCGATGAATCCTAACGATACCGGTATTATATGGCTGCCTCCTTATCACGATATGGGTTTGATTGGAGGAATTCTACAGCCTTTGTATGCGGGAATACCGGTTATTCTCATGCCCCCGGTTCATTTTTTACAACGACCGTTACGATGGTTACAGACGATTACCAAATACCAAGGCACGGTCAGCGGTGGTCCTAATTTTGCTTATGATTTATGTTGCCGGCGTGTTTCCGACGACCAGCTCCAAAATCTGGACTTAAGTAGTTGGAGACTGGCGTTTAACGGCGCTGAGATGGTGCGAAGCCAAACCATTGAGAGTTTTTACAATAAATTTAAAAGCTGCGGGTTCCGCAAAGAAGCGTTTTACTCATGTTACGGATTGGCGGAAGCAACTTTATTTGTAACCGGCGGTCCGCAAGGCCGGGGAGTGGCGGTTAGGGCCTTTGACAGCAGAGCATTGAAAGAAAACCGGGTTGTTGCCGCTTTGTCCACCAATATGGCCAAGAAAAAACTGGTGAGTTCCGGCCCGGCGGTTTTAGAAAAACAAATCGCTATTGTTCATCCCGATACCTTAACCCCCTGTCCATCGGACCGAATCGGGGAGATTTTGATCAAAGGCGACTGCATTGCCAAAGGTTATTGGAATAAACCGGCGGAAACCGAAACAACTTTTCAGGCTTTTTTAAAGGATTCCAATGATGGTCCTTATATGCGTACCGGAGATCTGGGGTTCATGTCGGACAATGACTTATTTATAGTTGGACGGGTAAAAGATTTGATTATCATCAACGGAAAAAACTACTATCCCACTGATATTGAAAACTCGGTAACGGGTTGCCACCCCGCGATTAAATCCTTTGCCGTGGCGGCATTCTCCATTGACCGGCAAAATCAGGAACAGTTGGTGATTGTAAGTGAACTGGAACGAAGTTTTCTAAAGGCGGATGATTTTACCGAAATTATCGATAAAATTAAGGCTGCTATTTTCGAGGAATATGAACTGTCCGTATCCGCGATCGTTTTAATTAAGACATCCTCCCTGGACAAGACCTCCAGCGGTAAAATTCCACGTTTTTTATGCAAAAAGAAATTCCTGGAGAAGGAATTGGAGGTTTTTTATGAATGGTACGGCGGGCAATCCTGTCTCCCTCAAAACGTTTACTCGGAGCCGGCTTCCCAAAGCCTTTCATCCGCAGCCGGCCTGTCAAAATCCCAATTGGATATCGAAAACTGGCTGATTGCGCGGATCGCAAGCTATACCGGGCTTAAAGCCATGGATATCGACCCTGAACTCCCATTCTCCAATTTCGGGATGGATTCAGTCAAAGTAGTCGGCATCTCCGGCGAACTAGAGGATTTCCTTAACGAACAACTCTCCCCTACCCTGCTCTATAATTATCCCTCCATTAGATCCTTAAGTCTTTATTTATCGAATCATGCCGGAAATGCCCGCCAAAATACTAAAACTTACGATTCCGTTCAAGTTAATGAACCCATTGCAATTATCGGTATGGCCTGCCGTTTCCCCGGCGCCGCAAATTTGGAGGAATATTGGCAATTATTATGCGGGGGAAAGGATGCGGTAACCAAAGTCCCCAATAGTCGTTGGGATATCAATAAATTCTACGACCCTGCCGGCAAAGAGATTCCGGGGAAAATCAATAGTGTTTGGGGAGGTTTCTTAAATAACATCGACCGGTTCGATCCGACTTTCTTCGGGATTTCACCAAAGGAAGCCGCGTTTATGGATCCGCAACAACGTTTGTTGTTGGAAACGGCTTGGAATGCGCTGGAGAATGCCGGAAAAAGACTGGATGAAATAAAAGGCAGCAAAACCGGCGTGTTTATCGGTTGTTCCCAAAATGAATACAGCTGGTATCAATTTTGCGATTATTCACTTATTAATACCTATAGCGCCACCGGATGCGCTTTGGGTATTCTTGCAAATCGCATTTCGTATTTGTTTGATTTAAAAGGGCCGAGTATTACGCTGGATACTATTTGCTCTTCATCCCTAATCTCGGTTCATCTTGCCTGTCAGAGTCTTCGTAATCGTGAATGCAACCAGGCATTAGCAGGAGGGGTCAACCTGATATTAACTCCCAATACCAGTCTAGGCCTAACCAAACTCAACCTGTTAGCTGGTGACGGCCGCTGTAAAGTTTTCGACTCCAAGGCGGACGGGATTGTCCGTAGCGAAGGAGTGGGAATCGTGATCTTAAAAAGGTTGTCGAACGCTTTGGCCGATCATGACAGAATCTACGCCGTTATCCGCGGCAGCGCGGTAAATCAAGACGGGAAAACAAACGGAATCACCGCTCCCAACGGAATCGTCCAGGCTGAATTATTGAGAGAAGCATACCGGAAAGCCGGTATTGAACCAAACAAGGTTCATTATATCGAAACCCATGGCACCGGGACGATTCTCGGCGATCCGATTGAAGTCAACGCCATCGGAGAAGTGGTAAGCGACGGCCGCGATAAGGAACGTCCTTGTTATATCGGTTCCGTAAAAACCAATCTTGGACATTGCGAATCCATCGGCGGACTCGCCAGTTTAATTAAGGTGGCGCTGGCCGTCAAAAACCGGACGCTGCCCCCGAATATTCATTATCAGGCGCCCAATCCGCTTATCGACTTTGAACATGGACGCTTGAAGGTCCCGGTGGAATTGATGCCATGGCCTTATGACGAACCAGCGGTTGCCGGGATCAGCTCCTTTGCTTTCGGAGGAACCAATTGCCACATTGTGTTAATGGAACCGGGACCTGAAGCGCGTCAAATTAATCCCGGGACTGCCCGTCCGGATCAAATTAATCTTCTTCCTATTTCGGCTTTGGATAAGACATCTTTGCAAGAACAGGTTAAATCATACCTGCAATTCCTGGAAAATAAAGAGGAAACCGACATGGCGGATATTTGTTATTCGGCGGGAGTTCATCGGACTCATTTCGAACAGCGTTTGATTTGCCTGTTTAGTTCCACAGAAGAATTGATCCAAAAACTATCCAAGTTCGTAAATGAAACAGATGATTCCGGAGTATTGTCCCCTTTCAAACCCCAAAACTCCAGGCAAAATTTGATCTTCATTTATCCTGACTCCGGTCCGGATTGGGATCGGGAAATCGCACTCATGAACACCGAACCGGTCTTTTCTCAAAAAATCAATGAATGTGACTATATTGTCGCTCAACAACAAAAAGATAGTCCAGTCAGTATCTTTCCCTCTTCAAATAGAAAAGAAAAGCCGGTTCAAGACCAAAACACACACTGGAATTTAGTTCATTTCGCAATGATGGTATCCTTAACTTCATTATGGAAATCATGGGGTATCTCGCCGGAGATAACCGCCGGAACCGGAATCGGCGAAATAACGGCGGCCCATGTCGCCGGAATTTTGGATCTTGAACAAGCAATCCGGCTTATTATCCGGTTCAGTAAAAGAATCGACGCAAACTCAAAAAATAAATCATCAGCTAGAAATGGAACTGTACTACGCCAATTATTCAACGAATTTCAGGCTAATTCCGGTACATCGTCACTTCAAAAGAAGGACCGGGTAATCTTTTATCCATTCCATTGCCATGCCGGTAATAGCCCCGGCAAAATAACTTCATTCAACGATTTGCTCGCCGGTTTGGTCCAAAATGAAAACCATCTTTTAATGGAGATTGGACTCAAAGATACGTTATCGAATATTCGAAAATTTTCAGATTTAAACCTTGGTTCCAGTCCTAATTTATTAAGTTATGGAATCCCCGATTCCTGTTTTCTACCGCAATTGCTGGGAAAACTATACGTATCGGGTTATAATATCAAGTGGAATGAATTTTATCATAATAGTGGCCGTTTCATTGATTTACCGGGCTATTGTTTCCATAAAAATGAATATTGGATTGAATATAAAGAAAAAAGAATTACTTACGACGATATTTATAACCGGTTGATCAGCCAAAAATCCGGATATACGGGAAAATCCGGGCACCCCCTGATCGGGCATTATTTAAAACCGGCCTTTTCATCTAAAACTCATGTTTGGGAGTTGGAAATCAGCTTGGAAAGGTTTCCGTATCTCACCGACCACCGGGTCTTCGGCTCGGTGGTGGTCCCCAGCGCTTTTCTTCTGGAAATGGTTTTAGCCGCCTCCCATCAAGTCTTCCGGTCACAATATAATTCCTTTGCGGATTTGTATATCAAGCTTGGTATTTTTGTACCGGATGATAAACCAATTTTAATCCAATTAGTTATCGATGAAACCGGCACCCACAACGCGGCTAAATACCGGATTTATAGCCATGACGCGGGAAATTGGAAAGGTTGGGCCTTGAACGCGGAAGGCAAAATCCATTTCAAGACACCGTCACATCTAAGAATTCACCACTACCTGACGGAGCGGATCCGGCATAAGTATCCGAATTTGATGAAACCGAAGGAGTATTACGGCGAGCTTCAGATGCGAAAAATGAGTTGGGGACCTACGTTTCAAGGAATTGAAAAATTATGGTATCAAAATACGGAAGCTCTGGGTAAGATTCATTTACCGGACAGTTTACTTCAGGAATCCGTGGATTACAACATCCATCCCGGTGTTTTGGACGCCGCGTTTCAAGTTCTAATGGCGACTATTCCTAAAAATATTCGTACCATGATTCAAGATCCATATTTACTGATTAAATTAAACAAGTTCAAACTATATAAAAAATGCCCGCCTGATTTTTGGAGTTACGGCTCGTTGCGTTCATTGGCCGATAAAGGAAGGTTTCAAGGTAATGTCAAACTAATCGATAATAACGGAGCATTAATCGCTGAAGCCAGCGGGATGATCTTGCAACGATTGGGTAAAGATGGTTCGGTTATCGATCAACTGGAAACGGTGGATGATGTATTTTATGAGTTGCAATGGCAAAAGGGATCCTTTACTGGTGAAACCGGATCGGGAATACGAAATCAAAAAATTTCCTGGTTGATTTTTGCCGTTGAAAATCAACTAAGTAAGGATTTTCTGGAGTTATTGAAGGAGCGAAATGATGATTATACCGTCATTTATCCCGGGGATTATTTTGAAATCGGGGCTGATGGGAGTTTTCGGATCAAAGCGGCCGAGAAACGCGATCTGAAACAGTTAATGGAAATATTGGCCGTTCAAAAACGCAACTCCTTCGATACTACGGTTCACTTCTGGTCAACCGATCCTTCGATTGGCCGGGAAATAAACCTGACTACTATCGAAAAGGCAAATAATACGGGTTTTATGACCTTGACCTATCTGGTTCAGGTTTTAAAAGAAAATAAACCCGATAGCCTGCCCCGGATTTGGGTTGTAACCCAGGGCGCCGTTTCTCCGATTGATTCGGCGCCTGATGTTACCCAGTCAAATCTGTGGGGGTTATCACGTGTCTTGGCCATCGAACATCCCGAAATATGGGGTGGAATTATCGATTTGGAACATTCCGGCAAAACTAATAATCCGGCCCGGATCCTGCTTGATAATATTTTACAACCTCAGGAAGACCGGCAACTGGCAGTTTATCAAAATCAATGTTTGGTGCCCCGGATCGTTAAATCTACGATTAAACCCCAGGAAAAAACGGAATTTACCTGCCGGCCCGACGCTACTTATTTAATAACCGGCGGTTACGGGGGTTTAGGATTTATCGTCGCCAAATGGCTGGTGGATAAAGGCGCGAAATTTATCGTGCTCACGGGGCGCCGGAGTTCCGGTGAATATAACGAGGAAGTCATGGAGGAAATCGAACGGCTAAAACATAATAAAATCCATATTAAAATTATGAAATTGGATGTCGCAGTCAAGGAGCAGGTAACGGCGACCTTGTCCGAATTGAAACGATCCAGTCCTCCGTTGCGCGGAATCATCCATACGGCGGGATGGCTGGAGGATAAAATGTTGTTGGATTTAAACGCCGATAGTTATCACCGGGTGATCGCATCCAAGGTATCGGGATCCTGGAACCTGCACGAGGAAACCAAGGACCTTGAGTTGGACTTCTTCATTCTCTTTTCTTCACTGGTGTCGTTTCTGGGACAACCCGGCCAGGCAAGCTATGCCGCCGCCAATACCTTTATGGATTTCCTGGCCCATTACCGCCGCAAACTCGGCCTGCCGGCCCTGAGCATTAACTGGGGGCCGTGGTCGGAAGTAGGCATGGCCGCTGCCCTTGGCGATAAAGGCAAAGCCCAGTATAGTACCTGGGGGTTGAACTATCTTTCTCCCGCCGAAGGCGTATCGATAATGGAAATCCTGATGAGCCGGGAAACGCCCCCTCAAGTGGCGACAATTAAAGCCAACTGGACTCAATTGATTTATAATTTTTCAAGTCTGCAAAAACCCACTATCTTTTCAGCGCTGCTGAATACGGATTATGCGGAGGCATTAAAGCAAACTTCCAGCGTTAAGGAATCGATCCTGGAACTGAACGCCCCCAGCCGCGCCGAACGGGTGAAATCTTTATTTAAGAAAGAAATCGCCGCCATTTTGGGTTATTCGGAGGCGGAAATCGATATGAACCTGTCATTAACCCATTTGGGAATCGACTCCTTGGCCGCGCTCGAATTCCGGAACAGCATCGAGAAATCCTTCGGAGTAACTTTGCCGCTGGATCTCCTATTCCAGGACATCGCCGTTAGTGAATTGGTCCGGAAAGTTATGGAGGAAATCAAGAGTTAAATCATTTTTCAGTTATTATCACCACACCCAGAACATCAGGACCGGTATGGACCCCCAGCACCGGGGAAATCTTAACGATAGGAACCGGTGAGCCGGTTAAGCTTTCCAAATTTTTATTGTATTCCACCGCTTCTTGATAGTTATCGCCATAATGAAGCACTATTTTTTCAATCCCCAATTCCATCCGTTCTTTAACCAATTCCAAAATTCTCGCTTTCGCGGTTTTTAAAGTACGGACTTTTTCAAAGGAAACCAGTTTCCCATCACCGTCAAGCCAAATAATAGGTTTGATCTGGATTACCGAACCAATTAGGGCCTGAGCGCCGGAAAGCCGGCCACCCTCATAAAGGTACCGCAATGACTCCACAATTAAATAGATGCGGGTGCGTGCGTGTAAATCCTCCAAAGCCCGGATGATTTCCGGTCTGGTGGCACCGGCGTCCGCCATTTCCTTGGCTTTGATCGCCATGGCGGCTTGGCCGAAAGCGGTAAGTTTGGAATCGAATACGGAGATTTTATCGGTTTCCAGCATTTGAACGGCGATATTGGCGGTATTCACCGTATTGGAAATGCCGCCCGATAAAAAGACGGCGACCGCTTCATCACCGGCTGCCAATACCGGTTTGAAATATTCCAGATATGTATCGGGAGAAGGCTGTGAAGTAGTATATTTTAGTCCGGCGCGCTGATTTTTATAAAATTCATCGTAAGTAATTTCAAAGAGTTCTTTTTTTGATTCTTCACCTTGAATAATATATAGAGGTAGCGGTGTAATCCCATGTTGTTGATATTCGGCAGCGGTAAGAGATGAAGTAGTATCTGTAAAAATCCGAATCATTATTTCCCTCCTTATTAAGGATCGCTTAAAGCGGTGTGAAAACCCTAATTCAAAGCAGTACACAACGCTTTTATAAAGAATTGTGATATCTATGCCTATAAATTGGAGTCATCACAATTCTACTAATTCGGTAATCAATAATAAAATC
Source organism: Bacillota bacterium (assembly GCA_046706235.1). Lineage (GTDB taxonomy): Bacteria > Bacillota > UBA4882 > UBA8346 > UBA8346 > JAEZJQ01. Next base: position 10,429 of record JBJKPO010000109.1, read on the forward strand.
CTGCTTTGGTTAAAAAAGGTAAACAGGTTAACTCATGTTTCAGTTATGTTACTTTTCGGTAAACTGCTTGATTTTTGGTAAAGATGGATTTATAATTTAATTAAGCAGCGGGACAAAAAGGAATTAAATGGTCAAAAATTGTCCCAGTAAAATTAAAGGAGATGTATAGTCATGAAATGTCCGGATTGTAAAAAAGAAGTTGGGTTTAACAAGGTTTACTGCCCTC
>JBJKPO010000110.1:0-8165 GCA_046706235.1 Bacillota bacterium
GTTTTACAATGGTGATTTCGCTGAGAAGGAAGTCTTGGAGAACTTTGCGAAGCAAGTCATTACGGCTTACGGCCGGATCGATTATTTGATCAATAATGCCTGTTTGAGCCGGAAGGGCATTATTTCCGGCTGCGATTACGATGATTTCAATTATGTTTTGAAGGTGGGGGTAACCGCGCCTTATATGTTGGCCAAGTTGTTTCAGGACCATTTCGGCGCGGGCGGGGCGATTGTCAATATTTCCTCGACCAGGGCCGCCATGTCCCAACCGGATACCGAAAGCTACACCGCCGCCAAGGGAGGCATATCCGCCCTGACGCACGCCCTGGCTATCAGCCTGGCCGGAAAAACGAGGGTGAACAGTATCAGTCCCGGCTGGATCGATACCACCGCCAATTTCGATCCGGGTTATGACAGCAAGCACAGTCCGGCCGATAAAAATCAGCATCCCGTTCACCGGGTGGGCAAGCCGCTTGATATCGCCCGGGTGGTAATGTTCTTGTGCGATCCGGAGAACGGATTTATTACCGGTGAAAATATCACCATTGACGGGGGCATGACCAAGTTAATGGTTTACAGCGGAGATGATGGGTGGGAATACAGGGTTTAGTTTTAAATTATTCATACTATAGCCTTGTTTTTACACGTTTCGTCCTGATTGGTAATAGTATGTAATTAACTATGGTTGATTAATAGAATTGTGATAACCCCAATTTATAAAGAGGATATCACAATTATTTTAAAAACCGGTGTGTGCTGTTATTATTTAGGGTTTTCACACCGCTTTTAAGGGTGATCGCGATGTCTTTTTTTAATGCCAATCCGGGGCCGTTTTCTCTATTGGCAAGTTTAATCGGGATTGCTTTTGCCAATAAATTGAATTCCAATCAACAGAATTCATTGGGAAATTTTTTTGAGTCACTGGGACAATCGTTATTGACCTATGCCGCCCAACAACAACTATTGCAATCGAAAGAAGACAAACAACAATTATATGAACAAATTCAGCTAATGAAACAGCAGTTAAAGTACTTTGAAGATCGACTAAATAAATAATCTATTAATCCGTGGATAAATATAACTAACTATATGCAAGAATGCTCAATTACCACGTTTTTTTTATTAATAGAGTTATGATAAACTTATTTTGACAACAAATGTATATCATAACTCTAAAGTCGCATATGCCAATACCTGCCGGACCTGATTGAGTGGAGCCACCGCCATTGGAGGCCCGCCAACCCACCCCCATTCGTTAGTATTTTCTGATGAACTGATTTTGAATTTATATGAAAGGATTTTCCAATGAATAACCGCATTAGTATTATCCCGGGAGACATCACTCAAATTGAAGTAGACGCTATTGTAAACGCGGCCAATAATACTTTATTGGGTGGTGGTGGAGTGGATGGGGCCATTCACCGGGCCGCCGGACCGGAGCTTTTGGAGGAATGCCGCAAGCTGAACGGGTGTGAAACCGGGAAAGCCAAGATCACCCGGGGGTATAAGTTGCCGGTCAAGTATGTGATCCATACGGTGGGACCAATTTGGCGTGGCGGGAACAGTGATGAAGACTGGTTGCTGGCTGCCTGTTACCGGAATTCGTTGTGTCTGGCGGTTGAGAATGGCGTCAAAACAATTGCCTTCCCGTCAATCAGCACGGGCGTTTACCGTTTCCCGGTCAAACAGGCCGCGGGAATCGCCTTGGGTGCGATATCCAATTTCTTGGAGGAAAATGACGTCATTGAAAAGGTATTGATGGTATGCTTCGATCAAATAACGTTCGAGGCGTATGAAGAAACGTTTGGAGAAATGGAGGGATTTTTTGATTTAACTTGAATATCAATCATCCAACCGGTAAAATAATATGAAGACAATCGGGTTAAATCTTATATTTCGTTGGGAGTTTAAAAAGCCGGCTTTTAATGCAAATCTTGCTTTAGACCCCTACCCTCTGGCTTTTAGTCGGATAACTAGGAGCGAAAATGGATAAAACGCTGCAATTCGATTCGATGCTGATCATTACCGGTTTGGCTTTTTTATTGCCGATTTTGGTGAATAAAATTAAGGTAATCCGTATCCCGGTGGTGATTGCCGAAATCGCGGCCGGAATAATCGTCGCAAAGAGCGGATTCAATCTGGTCGCCAATGATCCCTGGATCGAATTTTTATCATTGTTTGGGTTCGCCTATCTGATGTTTTTAAGTGGGGTTGAAATTGATTTTGCTTACTTGAAAAAAACGGGACCAGAACCGGATGGCGCTATTAACCCTTTGGTTTTGGGCGGCGCGTTTTTTTTATTGACGGTATTGTTGGCATACTTATCTTCATTAACACTGGCAGGTCTGGGGATAATTAAAAATCCCCTGTTTCTTACGCTGATATTTTCCACCACTTCCCTGGGTATTGTGATTCCGATTCTCAAGGAAAAAGGCATTCTGGATCAACCGATTGGCCAGGTTATTTTAATCGCGGCGTTAATTGCCGATTTTACAACAATGTTGATGATTCCGGTGGTTTTCTTGGTAACGCGCGGAACCGGCAGTGTGGATCTAATTTTTCCATTCGTTATTTTTGCATTTTTTGCGGTGGTATATTATGTGGGTAAACGTTTTTTACGGATTAATCTTTTTAAAAATCCGACTTTTGAAACCTCGCAACTAAAAGTTAGAGCTGCATTCGCGTTGGTGCTGGTATTTGTGTCGATTGCCGAGATTATCAACGTGGAGATTATTTTGGGCGCCTTTTTGGCTGGAATATTATTTTCTTTGTTGTTTGACGAGTTCCGAACGGAAATCGCCCCGAAACTGGACGCTATCGGTTACGGATTTTTGATTCCCATCTTTTTTATCATGCTGGGAGTTAAGCTGGACTTGAAAACCGTATGGACTACAAAGTCGTTGTTAATATTCCCGTTATTTATAGTCGTCGCTTACGCGGTGAAGTTAATACCGGCTTTGCTTTTTAAGCTGTTTTATTCCTGGCGGCAGACTTTGGGGGCCGGGTTTCTTTTATCCTCCCGGCTCAGTTTGATCATTGCCATATCGTTGATTGCATGGCAATCGGGAGTTATTTCGGAGGCCACGCATTCATCGTTTGTTTTAGTGGCGGTAGTCACCTGTCTGTTTTCTCCGGTGATGTTTTTAAAGATTTTTCCAGTGGTGGAGAAAAAGCCCGAATATATTTTGATTACCGGCAATCATGATTTAATTATTTCCCTGGTCAGGAAAATCGCCTCCGGTAATGAAAAACTAATCATTGCCGAAGTCAACGATAAAATATTGCAAAAATTAAATGAGTTGGGGATCGTATATGATTATTGGGATAAACTTACGAAACAAAGATTGATGTCCGTGCCTGATTTCAAAATAAATACCTTCGTGGCCGCTTGCGACGGCAGTTCAAAGAGTATCAACGCCTGCGAACTTGCCCGGAACTTCGGTGTCGGCAATATTATCGCCGTAATCGACGATCCGATTATAGGACATCAACTGGATAAAAAAGGCATCAAGACCGTGACACCCTTAAAAGCGATGTTTACGCTATTATACGGATTGACCGCGTTTCCGGAGTCTTTTGAAATTTTATACGGCCCGGAAGACCACGATAATATCGACGTGGTTGAAATCAAAATTATATCATCCAAAATTGTGGGAGTAAAATTAAAACGAATAAGTTTGCCGGGAGATTGCCTGGTACTCATGGTAGCCAGAGACGGCAAACGGATCATCCCGGACGGCAATACGAGACTGGTAAAGGGTGACGTGATTGTGATGATCGGAAGCAAGGAATATATCGATCAAGCGGTGGAAATGTTAAATTAAACAATTCAATCGGTACGTTATGCCCGGCGGCGATATCGGCAAGAAGAAATAAAGGATGATCCGCGCTGCCTATTCATAAGGGTGATGTGATTGAAATTTTAACGACATCGCAACATAACTTCCAGATGCAGTAAAATATATAGCGTTGTATTTTAAGAATATTTAGGCTATAATAATAACAGCTGACGATTTCAAGAAAATATTGGAAGTCTAAGTTTAAAATTCAAGATCAGAATTAATCCATTCTTATCTCAGAGGGAATACCCGGGAATAAAAATCAACAATAGTGTTGAGGTGGGAAATGGACTTTTTTCAACTGATTGAAAAACGTAGAAGCATTCGCAAATTTCAAAAGCAGCCGGTGGAACAGGAGAAAGTGGCGCTGATTATCGAAGCAGCCCTTCGGGCACCGTCTTCCAGAGGATTGAATCCCTGGGAGTTTATTGTGGTAGATGATACTGATATTATCAGTCAATTATCAAAAGCGAAACAGCACGGTTCCTCATTTTTATCAGGCGCTCCACTGGCAGTGGTTGTCTGCGCGGATCCGGCCAAATGTGATGTTTGGATCGAGGATGCTTCGATTGCCTCCATTTTTATTTCACTGGCCGCTGAAGCGTTAGGATTGGGCAACTGCTGGATTCAAATCCGCGAGAGAATACGCAACTCTGAAAATACATCCGAAGAATTCATCAGGGAAATATTAAAGATACCGCAAAACTTAAAGGTGGAGTCGATCATCGCCATCGGGTATCCTGATGAGCAAAAGCCAGGACATGCAAAGGAAAAACTGCAGCAGGAAAAGATATTTACCAATAGCTACGGACAGAGATAATTATCAATCACGGGGAGATAATTAACAATGGAAGTAAAAAGGGAAAAGTCAATCTTTTCCCCTCACCTTTGCGGACATCTTCAGTTTTTTGTCTTTGCTGCTCCCCGGATTGGGCACGGTTTTATATGCCCGGATTGCGATTGGATCTCCCGCGGAGTGGGATGGCCTTGCCGAGGCGGATAGGGCGGGCCGGTTTCCGTGCCGATGGCATCGGGCACTTTCTGTTTACCCATAGTTGAACCTCCATATTTTTAGTTTATTCGGGAGCGGCCGAAATAAACCGTTGAAAAACTGAGAAGTTACTGTACCGGCCGGTCATCCGATTCGATTGTCGGTTTGAATCCCCGCCGGGCGGCGGTCTCCACTTTTGGGATCCGCAGTTCCAACACGCCGTTTTTATATCGGGCGGCCGCTTGATCGGATTTTACTTCAACCGGCAGGGGAATGGTTCGGTAGAAACTGCCGTAACGCCGCTCCGTTAAATGATAGCCTTTCTCCTCATGGGTTTGATCCCGTTTGGTTTCGCCCTTGAGAATAACCATATTCTCATCAACGGTAATATCCAGATCTTCATGGTTTACCCCCGGAATATCGGCATGTAGAATGATTTCATTATCCGTTTCCTTGAGATCGACCGACGGCCCGAAACTACTGGTTTTAAAAAAGTCGTTAAAGGTCCTGGGAGCCAGCTGGTTAAAAAATCGATCCCCCCAAAATTCATTCCCAAATGGACTCAGCCAATTTTTATTTTCCATGAAACACGCCTCCTTAATATTCGATAATAGTTTTTCGCAAAATAAGAATTTTAATACTTTAAGCATCAATACTTTAAGCATTGATGCTTAAAGTATTGATGCTTATTGATGCTTTTTTTTAATCCCGAAGGGGTCTTCATTTGCCTTCAAGTCATCGGTTTTAATAAATAGCCGCAAAACCATGAGGGATATTACATGGGTAATGATTGCCATAAAGAAAGTTTCGGCGACGGACCAGTTCTCCAAGTGTACATGTTTTTCATTGGAAGCATCCCAAAATATGGTTGTTGTTATTAATGCAAAAAGAAACACGAGGGGTATTTTAAACCGGCTATATACTAAAACCAAGTAATCGAAAACAAGGATTGCGCCATACCAGGCCAACGCCAGGAAAAGAGGAGTCTTGAGTACTGTCAATGCGGTGGGAGGAAAATGCCACATCTTTAAATAGCCGACTGCCAGGAAATTGAGCAGATAAGTCATGATAAAGCCGGTAATCAATGCCGGGAACCAGAGCTTTTTAAAGAAACGAAACGGAATCATAATGATAATCAAGATCCAAATGGAGCCGGATAGAAATATCCAATGTAAATCTTGTGTGATTTGATTTCCCATGTTGGCTAAAAACACTCCATTCTTCAAATATGGACCTGTTTTGGGTTTGGGGATCATTTAAGGCAATATATCAATATATATAGTTATAATTAGCCGGGAACCAGTATTTTATTATTGGAAGTAGCCAATTAATTTAAAATAAAAATGGAATTATTTCCAATAAAATCTAATTAAGTATGAATTAAAAACAAACCTAATCACCAAGGCTTTGAATTTGCTTGACAGAACCTGTCGTAAAAGTATATACTAATCATACAATGGTTATATTTGTTACTTCGGAGGTGGTAAATATGAAGTTGATTAAACCAATCATTTTAGGCGAATTATTCAATAGCATTAAAACCGGGGGTTGCGGGGAATGTAAAAATTCCTGCCAGTCCGCTTGCAAGACTTCTTGTACTGTCGGCAACCAGGTTTGTCAGAAATAATTTAAAATATATGCGCTTTCATGTGAATACTTAAGCTATGGATTTATGGCATTTAACTGTAAAACCGTAGCTTTTATTCCTACAGGAGAGATTTAGAAGGCCAATTGGCTTTGTTTTAAGGCGTTAGACGCTTTTTTTGTTTGAGGTCCTTTCCAATTCCTCGGAGAACTTTATCCCTGCCATCAGTTCGTGGGTCGAAAAGATTTTATTATGGGTAATGTATGGCGGGGAATTGTCAAGAATGATTTACGGCGGAGTTTGGCGTGGCCATTTTATCCAAAAAGGAGGGCTGCGCGTGCAATAAGAGGCTAGAGTTGTCCTTGGCCTTAAAAGCGGTATAATTAGATTTTACGGAAGCACGCCGTTTGGGAAAGCAACTGATTATAATAATCAAGCAATACCTAGCTAATTTAAAGATTGAAATGTGCTTGAGATATGAATATTCTGATAATAGATTGAATGGTATGACAAACCAGCGTTAAAAGAAAACAGTTCTAACGCTGGTTGTTTCTACCCGGTATATGTATATATTAATATATTAAATGAAAGGGTTTCAATCATGGAGATTCCAGTCAAATTGGGACAAGAAATTGAGTTGGTGATTACGGGATACGGGCATGAAGGGGAAGGAATCGGCCGTTATCAAAACTTTACCGTCTTTGTCCCGGAAGCTCTCAAAGATGAAACTATATCGGCTAAAATTACCGAAATCAAGCGAAATTTTGCCCGCGGAAAAGTTTTGTCACTCCTAAAACCGGTTTCCGAACGGGTAATTCCCGCTTGTCCCCGTTTTAAGGATTGCGGGGGTTGCCAGTTACAGCATCTCGATTACCGGGCGCAACTGATCGCCAAGCAACAGCGGGTGAGTGACGCGGTGGAGCGGATCGGCAGCCTTGCGGATGTAATGGTTCATTCGACCTTGGGAATGAAGGAACCATGGCGTTACCGGAATAAGGCGCAGTATCCGGTTGGGATGGCCGGAAAATCGATTGTTTTAGGTTTTTACCGCCAGGGGACCCATCAGATCGTTCCGGTGGCGGATTGTTTATTACAGCCGGTGATTTCAAACAAAATTGCTAAAAAAGTCAGGGAACTGAGTGTGAAATACCGGATCCCGGCTTATAACGAGCGGACCGGCAGCGGAGTATTGCGGCATGTATTGATCAGGAACGCCTTTGCCACCGGCGAGATTATGGTGGTCCTGGTCACCAACTGCGATAATTTTCAGGAAGGAATGAAGATTGCCCGTGACCTGGCGGGGGCGTTTCCGGTGATTAAGAGCGTGGTTCAAAACGTCAACCGTTCCCGGAATAACGTGATCCTGGGGAATGCCAACGTGGTATTGTGGGGCAGGGATCATATCGTCGAAAAGGCCGGCGGCTTGAGTTTTAAAATCTCGGCCAATTCCTTTTTCCAGGTCAACCCGGTGCAGAACCAGGTTTTATACGGCAAGGCCATGGAATACGCCGGGCTTTCCTGGAAGGAAATGGTGCTTGACGCTTACTGCGGCGTCGGCAGCCTGACGTTGTTTTTGGCCAAGAAAGCCAGGCAGGTTTATGGTATCGAGGTGGTGGCCGAGGCCATCGCCGACGCCAAGGCGAACGCCAGGTTGAACGGGATTGAAAACGTGGAGTTCATGGCCGGGACCATTGAAAAAATATTGCCGAACCTGGTAAGGCGCAATATGGTATTTGATGTTGCGGTGCTG
>JBJKPO010000111.1:0-9102 GCA_046706235.1 Bacillota bacterium
ATGTTATGATCTGGCAAGTCGCCATTTCGATTTTACGGCGTTACACCTTGCCTTGCATCCGGGATGATTCCGAGTTATTCAGGGTGGAAAACCTTTTGCAACAGGGGAGAGTATTAATTGCCGCAGTAGCGCAACGGATTCAAACCAGCCAGAGCGCCAGGACCGATAGACAGGCTTATGTTTTGGGAAAAGTTAGCGAAGTAATTCAAACTACATTCGATCTCACGAAACTGACCAAAGTGGTAGTCGAGGAATTTCCAAAATTAGGGATTACCAGTTGCTATCTTTCCTTGTATGAGCGGGGCGATTACCCGCCGGAGTGGTCCCGTTTAATCATGGCGTACGATGAAACGGGATTAATTGATGTCGGCGCCGCCGGGATCCGCTTTCCAACCAGGCAATTGATTCCCGAAGGTTTAATCGCGAAGGACAAACAATACTCGTTAGTGGTTGAGCCGCTTTATTTCCGGGAAGAACAGCTTGGATTCGCCATTTTCAATATCGATCCCAAACAGCATCAGGTATATGAGTCGCTACGGATCTTATTAAGCAGCGCGATTAAAGGAGCCGATCTGGTCAAAGAATTAACCAAAAAAGAAAGCGAGCTTGAACAACGGGCTGAATCGTTAATGAGATCCAACGCTGAATTGGAACAATTTGCCTATGTGGCTTCCCATGATTTACAAGAACCGCTTCGAATGGTGGCCAGTTACCTGCAGTTGTTAGAGCGGCGTTATAAAGGGAAACTTGATAATAATGCCGATGAGTTTATCGGATTTGCGGTCGATGGCGCCGTGCGGATGCAAAACCTAATTAACGACTTGTTGGCCTATTCACGGGTAAGCACCAGGGGTAAACCTTTTGAACAAATTGATGGATCGCAAATAATTGAACGGGTGCGTACCAACTTAAAAATAACTATTGAAGAGAGCAAGGCGGTCATCAATTGCAATTCGATGCCCACGTTACTTGCCGATCCCAATCAATTAGTCCAGTTATTTCAAAATTTGATTAGTAATGCGATTAAATTTCGTAGTGTTAAAACTCCGGAAATAGATATCAAGGCAGAACGTCAAAATGACGGCTGGTTGTTTTCAATCCGGGATAATGGAATCGGATTGGATATGCAGCAAGCCGAGCGTATTTTCTTGATTTTTCAACGTTTACACAGTAAGGAAGAATATCCGGGAACCGGGATCGGTTTGGCGGTTTGTAAACGAATCGTGGAACGTCACGGCGGCCGGATTTGGGTTGTTTCGGAACCGGGAAAAGGCTCGACTTTCTATTTTACAATTCGAACTGAAGGAGGACATCAAAGTGAGCATGGAGGAAATTAATAAGCCGATTGAGATCCTACTGGTGGAGGATAATCCCGGGGATGTGCGCTTAACCACTGAAGCCTTTAAGGATGGCAAGGTCCACAATAACTTGAATGTAGTTGGGGATGGGGTTGAAGCGTTGGCGTTTCTTCGCAAGGAAGGGAAATACGCTAGTGCGGTCCGTCCCGATTTGGTACTACTGGATTTAAATCTACCCCGTAAAGATGGCCGTCAAGTTTTGGAGGAAATCAAAGCCGATCCCAAGTTGCGGCGGATTCCGGTAGTGATTTTAACAACTTCCCAGGCAGAGGAAGATATCCTTAAAGCTTATAATTATAATGCGAATTGCTATATTAATAAACCAATCGGCTTTGATGAATTCATGAAAGTGGTTCAATCCATTGAAAATTTTTGGTTAACCATTGTAAAATTACCAACCGAATAATATTAGTTTAACTATCAACAATACCGATTTACATTGCAACTTTATGGTAAAATCTCCGTGAAAGGAGAACCATTATATGTTTCAGAATTTTTCCGGCATCAAATCACCGGTAATATTTCCCAGAGCCAATCCGACTATAGGATTTCTCGCTAGTGATTTAATTAGTGATTATTATTTTCCTATGTGGTCCGGTATTTATGATGCCATAGCGGAGCATGGAATTAATTTGCTTTGTTTTCCAGGCAAACCGATTCATTCTCCCGATTTATTAGAAGCACAGGGAAACATAATTTACGATTTTACCGGAGCCGAAAATGTTGACGGCATCATATTAACCAGCGCGCTTACCGTTTACGATAAAGACACCCATTTTTTCAACCGTTTTAGCAACCTGCCCAAGGTAATTATTGCCATGGAGTTAGACGGGGTTTCCTGTATTAGAACCAATAATGAGATTGGTTTTCAGGCATTATTGATTCATCTGATTAAAGATCACGGGTACCGCCGGTTGGCTTTTATCGGGGGACCCGAACCTAACGTTGATTCCGAACATCGCAGACATATTTATGAAGAGGTATTAGCTGAACATGGCATACCAATAAACACGGCTCTGATGACCTCAGGGTTTTTTCATCTGGAATCATCGGGCGCCGATGCGATTAAGCTACTATTGGATGAACGAAAAGTTAAATTTGACGCTGTGGTTGCCGCTAACGACATTCTGGCCATGGGGGCCATCCGGGAATTACAGGAGCGGCAGATACGGATTCCAGATGATGTTGCTGTCACCGGTTTTGACGATCAGCAATGGGCCGAAATTTTCATACCTCCAATTACTACTGTTCACCAATCAGTTTATCAACAAGGAAGATTTGCTGTTGAAGTATTATTGGCGCTGCTTCGAGGCGAAAAAGTGCCCAATGAAGTTTTTTTACCCACCGAGTTGGTAATCCGTCGTTCATGCGGTTGTTTTTCTAAAATAGTAACCCGGGCGGCCAATACCGAAATAAAGGCGATTACCGGGGAACAGGAAAAACCGGTTAAAATAAATATCAATACCTGGCGTGAGTTGGTCCTGCCTGAAATGGTTCAAGCATTAAGTAACGGTTATCCGGTGGTTCGAATGGAATGGACCAGCCGGGTCCTTGATGCTTTTATTGAGAATGTTCAAGCAGAATCCAGCGTGATATTCTTAAATGTATTAACCGTTATTTTACAAAAAGCCACTCAAAATGGTTACAGTATTTTTCTCTGGCAAGACGTGATCACGGTCATGCAACGATATGGGTTTCAATTTTTCAAAGAAAAATCGATTATATTTAAGGCGGAAAACTTATGGCATCAAGCACGGATTCTTATCGGGGAAATAGCAATACAACGAGACGCCGCGCATATTGAAACGACATGTGAACGAGTGGGATCGCTGGACTATATCCGGCGAATTGTCGAAACCACTTATAATCTACCACAATTGCTTGAGGCACTCAGCACCCATTTGCCTGATTTTGGAATTTATTATTGTTTTCTTGCGTTATATGAAAATTCGAAGGAACCGGCCGGGTGGTCCAGGTTAATTTTGGGGTTCAATGAACAAGGTCAAATTCCGTTAAGACCGGAGGGCCTGCGATTTCCCACCCGGCAAATCATTCCGGCCGAATTGCATCTTGAAGACAAACCGCGTTCCTTGGGAGTATTTCCGTTATATTTTGGAGTTGAGCAATTAGGCTTTATTGTTTTTAATGTAACTCCGGTTGCCGGGTTTATTTACGAGACGTTACGGGGGATCATCAGCAGCGCTATCAAAGGCGGATTGTTGGTCGATAAATTAACGGAAAAGGAACAGCAGCTTAATGAAAGGACGGTAGCCTTAAAATCGGTAAATAGTCAACTGGAACAATTGGCCTATATTATTTCGCATGATCTACAGGAACCACTCCGGATGGTTACCAGTTATCTGCAATTGATTGAACGGCGTTATAAGGGTAATCTTGATTCCGAAGCGGATGAGTTTATCAATTATGCCGTGAATGGGGCCGTCCGCATGCACCGCTTGATTGATGACATATTGACATATTCCAAAGTTGGTAGTCAAAATAAATCGTTTGAAAAAGTTGACTTAGAAGTGATCATAGAACAAGTAAAACAGAATTTAAAGATCGCGATTGAAGAAACCCGGGCCACGATTACCCATGATCCGATGCCGGCGGTTATGGCCGATTCTGGCCAAATGGTTCAATTACTGCAAAATTTAATTGGGAATGCCATTAAGTTTCATGGTCATCGGTCTCCGGAGGTTCATATCAGCGTAGAACCACAACGAAACGGCTGGTTATTTGCAGTGCGCGATAACGGTATCGGGTTGGAGATGAAGCATGCCCGCAGGATTTTTTTGATTTTTCAACGTTTGCATGGCAGAAATGAGTATCCTGGAACCGGAATCGGCTTATCGATTTGCAAAAAGATTGTCGAACATCACGGCGGCCGGTTTTGGGTTGAGTCGGCCCCCAGGAAGGGTTCCATCTTCTTTTTTACGATTCGGAATTGAAGTTTTAAATATAAATATCAATTAATCATTCTGTGAATGGGAATTAAAGTCCGATTGCCGGAAGGGAAATAGCATGCCGATAATCCAGGACAATAATTTGAATAATTCAGCGAAAAACCGCCAAATACCAACCATCGGGTTTTTTATCAGCCTTTTTAATTCCAACTATGCTTACCCGATGTGGCGCGGCGTAGATAAAGTTATGGTTCAACACGGAGCCAATATTTTTGTTTTTTGCGGTTATGCCTTTAATACACCTAACATACTGGAAAGGCCAAGGACGATCATTTACGAGTACGCCAGTCCGGATGTTCTGGACGGTTTAATCATTGCCGGATCTTTAATGGCTTTTGACCGTGAGCAGAATTATTTTAGCCGTTTTCGCGCCATTCCCAAGGTCGTGATGGGAGAGGAACTGGATAAAATCCCTTGTGTAATTGTAGATAACGAATCGGGATTTCGAAAATTACTGATTCATTTGATTGACGGCCACGGTTATACTCGTTTGGCTTATATTGGAGGACCTGAATCCAATAAGGATTCCGAGCAAAGATATCGCATTTACCGGGAAGTATTAGCGGAACGTTCAATCCCTTTTGATCCGTCATTGGTTGCATCAGGACAGTTTCATCAGGTAGATTCGGGTAGTAAGGCGATCCGGGTATTTTTAGATGAACGGAATGTAAAATTTGACGCGGTGATTGCGGCTAATGACGTCATGGCTTTGGGTGCTTTTCAGGAATTACGGTCAAGGGGAGTAAGAGTGCCGGATGATATCGCAATAACAGGATTTGACGACCAGGAATGGGCAAAGTACGGTAATTGTCCTTTAACCACTGTGCGTCAGTCGGGATTTGATTTGGGAGAAAGTAGCGCGGAATTGATTTTATCGATATTACGGGGCGAAACTATCCCAAATAAAATACTTATCCCAACAGAGTTAGTGGTCCGGTATTCCTGCGGCTGTTTTTCCAAATCGGTGGCTCAATCGGAAATTAAACCACTGAAGTTGCCGATGGGAAATATTGCTTCACCGGATCAAAAAACGGATTTCAAGGCGGCGCGCACCAGGTGGAGTGAACGAATAATTCCTGAAATGCACCGGGCTTTAAACGAAAACACCAAGGGATTGAAACCTGACTGGGCCATTAATCTGGTTGACGATTTTTTGAAGGATATTCAATCCGAGTCCCGGGAGATTTTTTTGCGGACTTTGGCCTTTTTCATGCATCAATCCATAACGGCAAACAAAGATGTAACCGTATGGCAAAATGTAATTACCATCATACAGATGTATGACTTGTCCGTTCTAGGCGCCAAGGATATTATCATTAAAGCGGAGAACCTTTTACATCAGGCTAGGGTTCTTATTGGGGAAGTAGCCAATCAAGTAGAGTGTTATCAAGGATATTTAATTTCCGAAAAGTTGGACAAGGTACGCCTGATCATTCAGGCAATTGAGTCTAACTTTGACCTTTCCGGATTGATTGATACTCTTTATGAACATTTACCCGGTTTGGGGATCCGTAATTGTTATCTGTCATTATATGAAGGTTTGGAAATACCGGCGGCCTGGTCCAGGTTAATATTGGCCTTCAATAACGAAGGGAGAATTTCGATAGATCCTGAGGGAGTACGGTTTCCAACTTGCCAGATTATTCCAAACAGTTTGTTTCCCAAGCAACGTTTTTCGTTGGGAATCTCCCCATTGTTTTCCGGAAGCGAACAACTGGGATTTATTGTTTATGACATTGATTCCAACGAACGATACGCATTTGATCGATTTGCTAATGAATCGTTACATGGAATCATCGGCGGCGCTTTAAAAGGGGCAATACTGATGGAGCAGTTGCTTGACAAAGAAAGGCAATTGGAAGAAAGAACAATGGCTTTAATTAATATCAATAAAGAATTAAACCAGTTTGCCCGATTATCTTCCAAAGGTTTACAAGAACCGCTTCAAATTGTCACCGAATATCTACGGCGTTTCGAAGTCCATCTCAAAGGCAGACTTGACGCGACCGCCGATAAATATATTGGTTTTGCGATCGACGGCGCTTCCCGTTTACATATTTTAATTGAGAATCTATTAAACTATTCCTGGGTATGTAATCTGGAACGGAAATTTGAACCGGTTGACTTTAATAAAATTTTAACTCAGGTGTGTTCAAATCTCAAAACCGTTATCGATGAGCATCACGCTAAGGTAACTCATGATCCGATGCCGGTAATTGTAACCGATCCCGGGCAAATGATTCATTTGATGCAAAATTTGATTAGTAACGCCATCAAGTTTCATGGCGATAATCCTCCGGAGGTTCATATCGGCGTAAGCCGGCATGAGGACGGTTGGCATTTTACCATACGGGACAATGGAATCGGATTGGATATGAAGTATTCCAAGCGGATTTTTTTGATTTTTCAACGGTTGCATAGTAAACGAGAATACCCCGGCGCTGGGATTGGTTTAGCGGTATGTAAAAAGATCGTTGAACGTCATGGAGGACGGATCTGGGTTGAATCGGAGCCGGGTAAGGGAGCGGTTTTCTATTTTACAATCCGGACGAATCGTTGATTATATTTAATAAACTTACTTGATTATTTTGGGAAGGAGACACATACAGATGACCGACTACCAAAAAGAACATCAACATACCGGTAAAATTTCGAATATCACACCGATAATCGGCGTTTTTATCAGTAATTTAAGTTTTAGTTATCATTACGCGATGTTGAATGGTATTACCAATATAGCCTATCAACAAGGTTATAACATAATTTGTTTTCCCGGAAATGAAATAAATTCACCCGAACCGATGAAAAAACCGGCTAATGTAATTTATGAATTGGTCGGCTCCAAGATCTTGGACGGTTTAATCATTTCCGGTTCATTAACCGTTTTTGATAAAAACCAGCTTTTTTTTGATAAGTATCGTTCGTTGCCGATTGCCGTTATGGCCATGGAACTAGACGGAGTTCCATGTGTAAGAATTAATAACGATCATGGTTTTCGGGCGCTACTGACACATTTAATCAAGGATCATAACTACCGGCGTTTGGCTTATATTGGAGGACCAATGCCTAATGTGGATTCCGAGCAAAGATATCAGATTTACCAGGAAGTGTTGGCTGCGCATGGAATTCCATTTGATCCGGATTTAGTGACTTCCGGCGAATTTCATTTACCCTCTTCGGGACACGATGCCGTCCGATTGTTAATCGATGAACGCAAGGCCCAGTTTGATGCGATCGTTGCCGCCAATGATACGATGGCCCTGGGAGTGATGGTGGAATTGCAAGACCGGGGAATCAAAGTCCCTGATGATATTGCCGTAACCGGATTTGACGATCAGGAATGGGCTAAATATTGTCTTTCGCCATTGACGACGGTGCGTCAATCAGCTTATGACCTGGGACAGTGCGGCGCCAGATTGCTGATAGCCAAATTAACGGGAGAAGAAGTCCCCATGGAGGTCTTTCTCCAGACTGAATTGGTTATTAGAAATTCATGCGGTTGTTTTTCCGATTCGATTACCCAGGCAGCCATTGGTGATGCCAAAATCATCAGTGAACCACGGGATGGATTAGCGGTAAATAGTTTACAAGCATGGAGCAAGTTGGTTATCGCCGAGATGCTTCGGGCCTTAAATGGCGACCAGTTACGGGAGATACCCGGCTGGGCCGACCAACTCGTGGATGCTTTTATTTACGATATTCAAGGGATAACCAATCAAGGTTTTCTGAAGTCACTGGACCGGATTTTGCAAAAGCTGGTTTTTGACGGCGCCGATATTTCCACTTGGCAAAATGTGATCTCAGCCATGCAACGGTACGGAATATCTTATTTCGGAACCAAAACTCTTTTATACAGGGCGGAAAACATATGGCACCAAGCCCGGCTTATTATTGGAGAAGCCATGATTCAACTGGAATTACACCGGAGCCAATTGGTTTTCGAACAAGCTTATTTATTACGCAGTATCAGTACTGGTGTTCAAACTACATTCAATCTGTCCCAACTGATGGATGCTATTTACCAATTTTTACCAAGGCTTGGGATTCACACCGGTTTCCTTGCATTATATGATGGTCCAAGGTGGACGGACGGCCGGTCAAAACTGGTTTTGGCCTTCAGGGACCGGCAATGGATTCAGATCCCCGAGGAAGGGTTGCCGTTTCAAACGGAAGATTTTATTTCAGCCGAGTTATTCCAACATAAACGATTTTGCTTTGGAACCTTTCCTTTGTATTTCGGTGATGAGCAATTGGGTTATATTATCTACGATGTTAATACGATTGGACGATATGTTTACGATCCTTATACCTATGATACGCTCCGTGGTATCATCAGCAGCGCTTTGAAGGGAGCCTTACTGGTTAAAAAATTGGAGGAAAAAGAGCATTTATTGGAAGAATGGACTACCGCGTTAACATTTGTCAATAACGAATTGAGTCAAATTGCTTCCGTGGCTTCGAATATTTTACAAGAACCGTTACAAACGGTAATCAAATCTTTAGAATCCATCGAACAACGGTATAAAGGAAAGCTGGACTCAACAGCCGACGAATTTATCAGTTTTGCCACGGATGGCGCGGTTCGGATGCATGAATTAATTAATGACCTGTTGACATACTCCCAGGTGGGTAACCAGGCTAAACCATTTGAAAAAGTCAATATTGCCACGATCATGAATCAGGTGTATCAAAATTTGAAAGTAGCGATTGAAGAGCATCACGCTAAAATCATTCTGGATCCGATGCCGGAAGTTTGGGGGGATCCGGGGCAGATTCTA
>JBJKPO010000112.1:0-4623 GCA_046706235.1 Bacillota bacterium
TTATCCAGCAATTTGATTCCCTGATCCATGGCATATACGAATTGGCTTTTCCGGCTGGAAACTGCGATTGTCCCGGCCAAAGGTCCGATTTTATCGCCGGGAAGCAGCCGGTAAGCTTGGTTATCCCTCAAAAAACCGGCATCTCCTTGAATGATTAATCCCCTGATACCGGAAGGGTCCTTTGCCGTAATTTTAACCACTACTTCTAGGGGCTCCAGTAACGCGCCCGGTTTGATGTCCTTTTTATTTTGACCGTTAATGACCAGTAAATCTCCCACTTCCACCGGTTGATCGCCGCGGGGTTCTATTTTAACTTCCGCGGCATAAGCCAGTAAAAACTTCTTTACTTCATACAGGGTATTTACTAAATATTGATAATCATCGGAGCCGCTTGACATGGTGATATCCCGAACGTAATCCATATTTTTCATCCCAAGCAGCGACTGGGATACCTTTTTACCGAGCGCTATCAACTCTTCCGGCTTGGTGGGAGCCGCCAGCCTGATTTCTAGTATTTGATATTTTTTTAATAATTCTTTTACCTTACGGATTACCGATTCTTCATTCTTGGCACTTTTAAGAATAATACCGATACTGCCGCCATCGTTAAACGTAAAATCGACACCCGGTATTTTTTCCACTTGTTTGTCCAGTAGATCAAAAATTCCAGCCGGTACACTCGTAATCGTGAACCGTGGTTCGGTCATCACTGAGAAACCGCCGTTCCCGGGCAGATTATTAAAATAAAAACCAAGACTGTTATATATCGCTTTATTTTTGTATTGGGAAGGCAGGGTTAGAAAAAAACTGGCTTTCCCGGCAATGCTGATTCCCGCTTTTAATGTGGCCCCGGGAAACCGTTCCGCGATGACTTGCTGGATTTGCCTCACCATTGCGCCTTTTAATTCATCCCTGGTCTGGAAAAGCAAATCACATTGGCCGACATCGCCGATCACCCCGGAAACCGCCCTGGCAAAGTATTGATCCGTTGTTAAAGCAAAACCCGCGGCGAAAACCGCCGTTCCTAATATACTAACCAGAAGCAAGAGTATAATGTCTTTTGCAAACGTATCTTTTTTCCAAAACAACATGATACTCCTCCGCCATGACCTCGGAAATTACTCTATTACTCCGGCAGTTGAAGATGCAAATCATTAACTGAGAAAACTTCGTTTTCATTGGCTCTTACAATATCATTAATTGATATATTTAGCCACCGGAGTAATAGTTCATGATTCACATTATTATAATAGTTGTTCATCTACATGATTCACATTATTTAATAGTTGTTCATCTACATGATTCACATTATTTAATAGTTGTTCATCTACATGATTCACATTATTTAATAGTTGTTCATCTACATGATTCACATTATTATAATCACTCATAATTTATTATGAGCATTATAACATAATAAACGTCGGTCGCGGCAATTCATTTGCCGTTTTGACCGGCTAAATATTTGCCATTAATGGCAGGACCAAACAGAATATCGGTAGTTCAAATTTGAATACCGGTATCTGATATAAAGTAAAGTATAAAGTTCTTCAAAACCATACGAATATCTTTTTCCAAAGCGCTGACATGAATAGCCGTTTCTATTTCATCGATTAGTAATATACCGTCTTTCGCTAAAATGATTGAAGCCGCAAGTAATAGATCCTTCTTCAAACCGTCCCCGTATATGGAAAGCGGCATGAGGCCAGGATCGGAATGTTCAATATAATTTATTTAATGACATTGTAAAGATTCATTGCAGGAATGCCGGTATAAATAACGAAATTAATGAATAAATATCCATAATAAAATACACGAAAGTAGGCCAAATTATGATTACCTTTCGGAAAGCCACCATGAAAGATGTCGAAGCATTGCATTATTTAATCAACGAATTTGCCGAGCGGGGAATGATGCTGCCGCGTTCCCGGAATACAATATACGAAGCGTTGCGCGAATTTACGGTCATCGAGGACGATGGTAAATTTGTCGGAACCGGGGGGCTGCATATTATTTGGGATAATCTAGCGGAAGTTAGAGCTTTGGCCATTCTTCCCGAATATCAACATCTGGGGCTCGGCCAGCAATTGGTTAATGAACTGTTGAATGAAGCGATCTCCTTTGAGATTCATCAGGTATTCGCGCTTACTTACCAGGTTGATTTCTTTACCAAATGCGGTTTTCAAGTCGTCTCCAAAGAGAAAATGCCTCACAAAGTTTGGAAAGAATGCATCAATTGCCCGAAATTCCCCAATTGTGACGAGGTAGCCATGCTTAAGGAACTAAATTTTTGACCTTTCTTGACCAAAAGGATGAGTATTGACTAACTAGAATGATTTTTAGTTAGTTTTTTTCTGACCTTTTTTAAAATCGCTGATAATCGGGCCTATTTACTAAAAAATGAACCAAAATCGGATTTGAATTTCAACTATTAATGCGGTAAAATCAAACTTGAAAAGGTCAATAAAGGTCAAAATTAATTTCAGGAGGTGTTTTAAATGTTTAACTTGGTACCATTTAGAGTTGAAGCGTTAGGGCGAAATTTACTCCCGGATATTTTCAGCGATGATTTCTTCAAACCGTTTGCCTCATTTAAAACCGATATTCAGGAAACCGATCAGGAATACGTCGTAGAGGCGGAACTGCCCGGTTACACCAAAGAGGAAATCGCACTTGAGTATAACGATGGCGAATTAAGCATTTCCGCTAACAAAGAAGAAACAACCGAAACTAAAAAGGACAATTATCTCCGCAAGGAACGCCGCCTCGGCCGGGTGGCCCGGACCTTCGTTTTCGATAACATCAACGGGGACAATATCAAGGCCGAATTTAAGGACGGAGTATTAAAACTTAACTTGCCGAAATTGGAGACGGTGGAGACCAAGGCGAAAAAGATTGATATTCAATGATTTCGATAGGTTAACAGTATGGAGCGATTACATCGCTCCTATTTTTTTGTTGAAATTTGAGGATTGACCTCTAAAAAGAATCCTTCTGCCGTTGCAGTGAAGGAGTAATTCTCTTGGATGATGGATATCTTCAAGTCTCATTACAATAAAGCCATCATTTTAAAGTACAATTGTATAACCGACCTTATACAAATCCACATTAAAACCGGCTATCAAATCGTCGCCATGGATATTGCTCCGTAAATATTCGATAAACAAGTAGTTCTCATCAATTCGAATGGCAATCCCTCCGCCGGAATTACTGCAACCAAAGAAATACTTACCCGACAGCTCGTGATCCCGCAGCCTAAGCCGGGTGCAAAAACAGCCATAACCAAGTTTACAATAAGGCGAGAACGCTCCCCGTGAAAAAGGATAGCATAAAATATTGGCTGAGAGTAGAAACGGCAAAGTGTAGTAGTGATCATTATCATAATCGATGCCGGACATTGCCTCCAGTTCCAAACCGAAAAAGTTATAATTAAGAATTAAACTTGAACCACCGGTAAAACGATCTTATGTATAGGTGGTTATCCCTCCTATTTCATCAGGATAATGGATAACACCGGTATAGGTGGAATATCCGAGTTCGATATCTCCCCGGGCAGCCGAAGTCCAAACCAGTTCTATCGTTAAAAAGCATAATACCAGTAACAACTTTTTCCATAACCTTGCTTTCATATCCCATATGCTCCTTTACCATGAATTCACCCGTTTAACCGGTCTCAAGCGCGAACTCAAAACGGATTAACCGCTTATAAGTTGCATAGCTAGATTATTACCACTCAGATCCAGTGCTTGTAAACCGGTTAATTCCTTGATTCCTTCCGGTAATTCGATTAGATAGTTGTTACTCAAATCCAACCATCGCAAGTTTATTAACGTTGAAATCCCTTTCGGTAATTCAATTAATTGATTTGACCTTAAATATAATTCTTGTAGATTATTTAATTTCTTGATTGACTCCGGTAACCGGTTAAGACGATTATAGCTTAAACTCATTATTTTTAGATTGTGTAATTCACCGATCCACTCCGGTAACATGGTCAATTGATTCACACCGAGATATAACTCCTGTAAATCAGTTAATTCCTTAACCTCTTCCGGTAAGACATCCAGCCGTTTATTACTTAAATTTAATTCGGTTAACCGTTTTTCTTTCATTTCCTTGATTAGTCCGGCTACATCCATTCTTGATCACACTCCAAATGGATAATTGGTAAATCGGTAACCTCTTATAGATCTTCGCTCAATTATAAATATTTCCTGCTTTTCCAATTAAACAGCAATAAAATAGCACCGACATTGAAACTGCAAAAAATCACCGTGATATATTTTACTCTTTACTCTTTACACTTCACTCTTTTCTCGGCAGCCTGATTTTAAAGGTACTTCCTTTTCCCGGAATACTATCAACCTCCACTGTCCCGCCCATCGCTTCCACTAACTCCTTTACAATGGTCAATCCCAGTCCGGACCCGCCGCTCTCCCGGTTACGGGAAGGATCGGCCCGGTAAAAGCGTTCAAAAATATATGGTAAGTCTTGATCGGAAATCCCAATACCTTGATCGTGAACCTCAATCACCACTGATTGGCTTAACCGGACTACCTTTATTGTAATCTGTTTGCCGCCGGGAGTAAATTTCAACGCGTTAGCCAGTAAATTTTGCAGGAT
>JBJKPO010000113.1:0-5045 GCA_046706235.1 Bacillota bacterium
ATATAACCGGGGCTTTAGCCGCCAGGCGCCGGGGGATCAATTCGAAGGCGCTGGCGGAATTGTTTGGGATCAATCCTTATGTCTCTGAAAAGAGTTTCCTCCAATCCGGGCAATTTACCTTGCCCGAACTGCAAAAAATTATAGAGCGGCTTATGTTGGCTGATTACCGGATAAAAACCGGACAAAGGGAACCCAGGCTGGAACTGGAATTAGCGGTCGCCGCGATCACCGCTGGAACCGGGCAAGCATTGCAAAAATGGAAGTAAAACAGAATAAAACCTTTTTAATCACGAAAAAGCATGAAATAAAAGCTCATTCACAAAAACACACGAGAAAATCCTTTTTATTAATCACTTTTTCATGTGTTTCGGCCTTTATAGTGCATTTCGTGTTTCAGTTTTTAAATTTTAGTTCCGGTTTGTCCGGATTAGAAAAAAGGATTAAAAAATGATTTCCCGAAGGATTACTTTTTGACGGTATTTTCGAAACAGATATTTCCCCGGATCACTTATCCCCTTGAAATTTTCGGATCAAATCCTGAAAAAATCCTTTAAATCAGCAGGATTTTCTTAAAGTATCACGAAATTGATAATTAAATGGTAATTTACAACCATAATTATCTATTTTTTTCTATTTTCCAAGCTTAAAAAAGTCATAATTCGTAATTTATTTTTGTAACATCAAAACGCCGGTTGAAATGTCCGATTTACGCCTAAAAATCACGGCTATTACATGGCGATTTCTGTTAGTTCATTATACTTAAAAGGAAATATTTACTGTCAACTTTGGATCAGGGCTAAACTTTTGGGAAAATCATCCGATTATTAAGATTGGAATACTAAATAAACGGATGAGGTGTCGGATTGTGTGGCAAAAATTAATTGAAAACCGGTCCACCAATATGATGGAACGGGGCATGGATGCTTCGAATCTGCGTCAGCAACTGTTGACCCAAAATTTGGCCAATGTGAACACTCCGAATTATAAACGGTTGGATCTTGATTTTAAAAGCGTTTTTGCGGAAGAAGTAGATAAAAATCGGCTTGAAATGGCCCGGACCCATCCCAAACATTTCGGCGATACCGTTTTGGGGACCGGCCCGCTAAAAATTACCCGGGAAACCAAGACCAACGAACGGTTCGATCAAAATAACATCGACGTAGAATTTGAGTCGGCCCAACTGGCTGAAAATGCTTTATATTTTCAATCGCTGGCCGCCTCGTGGAAAAAAGAAATGTCCAGGATAAAACTGGCGATTGACGGGAGGTAAAAACCATGGATTTATTCCGTAATTTTGAAATCAGCGCTTCCGCTTTAACCGCGGAACGGTTAAGAATGGATTTGATCTCGGACAATATCGCCAACGCCAATACGACCCGCACCAAGGAGGGTGGACCTTACCAGCGAAAAGTGCCCGTATTTGCCGAAGTATTGGATGAATCAGTCGGCCGGGACGGGAAGTTAAACTCCAGACCGGCGGGCGTAAAAGTACAGCGGATTCAACCCGACGGGAAACCGCCGCGCCTGGTTTACGATCCGTCCCATCCCGACGCCAATGCCGACGGTTATGTGGCTTATCCGGACATTAATCCGGTGGTGGAAATGGTTAATTTAATTTCGGCGAGCCGGTCGTATGAGGCGAATATTACCGCTTTCAACGCATCCAAGGACATCTTCCGGGCTTCGCTTGATTTGGCGAAGATTTAAAATGAGTCGAAAGTCAAAGATCAAAGATATTGACTCGGCTATAGGAGGTAAATAATGAATATCATCAATACCAAGTTTACTCCATTATCGATGTTAAAGGATATGGCGGTATCGGAACCGGAACCCAACCCGATGATGTCCACTTCTTTCGAACAAACGCTGGCTAAGGCCCTGGAGCCGGTAAACGACCTTCAAATTCAGTCCGCCGATCTTGATTCGAAACTGGCGGCCGGCAAATTGGAATACGTCCATCAGGCGATGGTGGTGGGAGAAAAAGCCAGTTTGGCTTTGGACATGGCGGTTCAGGTCCGCAATAAAATTATTGAAGCCTATCAGGAGATAATGCGTACTCAAGTTTAATAATTCAGTTTAAACTCGGGGCGTTACCGGAGACGACGCCTTGGTTGTGTTTCGGGTATGGAGGGGTAATTTGAGAGATTTTATTGAGCAATTGCGGAACATTTGGAACAAAATGGATAAGACCCGCCGCTGGATCGTAATTGTTTCGGCATTGGTGTTAGTAGTATCGTTGATTCTAATTATCTGGATCGTTGGCGCGCCGCGGTACGAATTACTTTATTCCAAACTTGACGAAGAAAGCAAAGCGCAAATTGTAGTGAAATTAAATGATTTACGGGTGCCGTTCCGTGAAACACCCAGCGGCGGCATTGAGGTTCCTAATGCCACTACGGTGCGCGCCAACCTGTTGCAACAAGGGATTCCGAACGGTGGAAGCGTCGGTTGGGAAATCTTCGATAAAAGTACTTTCAGCGATACTGATTTTACCAATTCCATCAAGAAACAAAGGGCGGTCACCGGCGAAATCGAACGCACCCTGCGTAATTTAGCCGGAATTGAAAAAGCCAAGGTAATGTTGAACATACCGGACAGCGCCGAATATGTTTTCGCGGAGGATAAACCGGAAGGAACGGCATCGGTGCAACTTACGCTTCGCGAGCCCGGGATTCTTACCGAGAACCAGGTATATTCGATTTTGAACATGGTAAAGGGAGCAACCGGTTTAAAACCGGAAAATATTACTATTGTTGATAATTTCGCCAATGATTTAACGGAAGCGATCCGGTCGAAAGGTAAGTTTCTAAACGGCGGACGTTCATTTGGCCAAAGCGCCAGCGCCGCGGCGGATCGTTTCTCGTATACCGACCAATATAACAGCATGATGGAACGGAAGATCGAAGGTTTGCTGGCCCGGATTTTCGGCTTTAAAAAAGTAAAAGCGGTGGTAAATGCCGAACTCGATTTTGATTACGCGGAAACTCAGAGCGAGACCTTTGCTCCCAAAGGGACGGTGCGAAGCGAACAGCATAAGAACGAAACTTACCAAGGAACCGGAGCAAACAGTGTCGGCATTCCCGGCACCGACAGCAACATTACCGAATACAAGGCGCCCGATGCCGGGACCTCCAATTATAAAGGCGATAAATCCGAAGATACCATCAATTATGAGATAAGCAACGTAAAACAGTTTATGGTTAATTTTCCCGGGAGAGTGAAACGTCAATCGGTTTCCGTTCTGGTTGATCAAAACTTACCGCAAAATATTAAAGATAGTGTTACCAGGTTGGCCACGGATGCCGCCGGTATTGTTCTGGATCGCGGTGATACCATATCGGTCGAGACATTCAGTCTGCCCGTCAAAGTAACGCCAAAGCCTAAACCGCTACCATGGACCACTATCATTATCGCTTCCATACTGGGCATTTTGTTGATAACTTTAATTGTACTGGTGATTATCAAGGAACCGGTACCTCAGCAAGTGGAGACCGTTAAAACAATTAAATTGGGACCGGAACCGGCGGAAAAGGTATTTGTTACACCGGAAAAGATGGAAAAAGGAAAGCAAAAACACCGGCCGGAAATGGAAATGGAAGTGGAAGATATGCCGATACCGATTGTCGGGTCCAAAATTGATAAAGTAATTGAAGACAAGGCTCAAAAAGAGCTGAACGGCACCGACGCCGAATCCGCCTTCCCCGTGGTTGAACTCACACCGGAAGAAAAATTGCGAAACGAACGACTCAAGGCTATTGAAAAAATGGCGATTGAAAGGCCGGCGGACGTAGCAGTTTTATTACGCGCCTGGCTAACCGAAGAGTAATTGTCAAGGTAGGATACATACGCGAGATGTTGATTTCGGACTATATTCCTGATAATTTATAAAATTGGAGTGAACCTTTTGAGTAAAGCGCTTGAAATTTCCGGCAAACAAAAAACGGCGATTTTACTTTTATCTTTAGGGACCGATGTATCCGCCGGTATTTTAAAAAACCTGCGGGAAGACGAGATTGAGGAAATTACTCTGGAAATTGCCAATTTGAAACGAATTCCCCCGGAAATCCGGGATGAGATAATTGAGGAGTTTCATCAAATCTGTCTGGCCCAGGAATTTATATTATCCGGCGGTATCGAATCGGCCCGTGAAATTCTGGATCGGGCCCTCGGCCCGCATCGCGCTCATGATGTAATCGATAAACTGACGGCGTCTTTATCGGTGCGGCCCTTCGATTTTGCCCGGAAAACCGAACCCAGTCAATTATTAAATTTTATCCAAAACGAACACCCGCAAACCATTGCCCTAGTAATGGCTTATTTAAAATCGGATCAAGCAGGGATTATTTTGTCGGCGTTGCCTCCCTTGCAGCAGGTGGAAGTCGCCAAAAGACTGGCCACCATGGACCGTACTGCCCCGGAAGTACTCCGGGAAGTGGAACTGGTATTGGAAAAACAGCTTTCATCATATGCGATTCAAGATTTTTCCATTGCCGGTGGAATTGAAGCAGTGGTCAATATTCTTAACCGGGTTGACCGTGGTACGGAAAAAACTATTTTGGAAACACTGGCGGAAGAAAACCCGGAATTGGCGGATGAAATTAAACGGCGAATGTTTGTCTTCGAAGACATTGTATTATTGGATAATCGCGCGGTTCAACGTATTCTGCGCGATGTCGAACAAAAAGACCTGGCTTTGGCTTTGAAGACCGCCAGCGAAGAAGTAAAGAACTTGATTTTAAAGAACATGTCCAAGCGTGCCCAGGATATGCTGAAAGAAGATATTTCGTTCCTGGGACCGGTGCGGTTGCGTGACGTGGAAGAAGCTCAGCAAAAAGTAGTAAATGTCATCCGGCAACTGGAAGATGCCGGCGAAATAGTCATTGCCCGCGGTGGTAAGGAGGATGAACTGATTGTCTAAATTGATTAAACCGGATCAATACATAGAAGCACATCCGTGTCGGTTGGAGCCAATCGATGTGGATGCTTTTTTTATTAATGATGAGTTTTTGGAAAATAAAACCGAAAAAGCGGAAGCTACCGGGGAT
>JBJKPO010000114.1:0-7389 GCA_046706235.1 Bacillota bacterium
GCGAGGTTTTATGACCCGGAGGTTGGGAGGTTTATTACCCCGGATATATACACTAATATGCCGAATGATGAAAGGATTTTACTTCAAAAGTTAGTGTTAAGTGATGTTTTAAATATAAGTTTTAATAATTCACAAATATATAATCGATATACTTATTGTTATAATAATCCTGTAAATTTTATTGATCCAACGGGATTTTGGACTGTTAGCATTGGTTTTGGAGGAAATGTAACACTTGGATGGAGATTATCAGGATCTGTATCCTTTGTTTTTGATGGAAACTGGAATATAGGAATAGAATTTACTGGTGGAGCAGGGGCAGGTTTACCGGCAGCGGGAGCTGGGATTGTTGGTAGTTGGACTAATGCTAATAGTATAAATGATTTAAACGGTAAAGGATGGGCAACAGGAGGAAGTTGGACAGCCTTTACTGGTGAATGGGTTGGTGGTAAAAACAATCCCTACGACCAAACATACACTGGATTTCAAGGCGGGTTTGGAATCTGGGGTGAGGATCCTTATACATTAGGATTTGAAGGACATTATGAACAAACTGGAACATTTATTACCTGGACTAACCTAATCGATGTTTGGAATGATTTTACTATTGGATTAAGTGATGATTTTAACTCATTGATGTCTGTTATGGGCCTGTAAAACTATATTTTGGAGGTGATAATATTTGTTTTTTCCTATTATCATAACTAAAAAAATACAATTTGATCTTTCTAATTATAAATTAGAGTTAAAAAATAATATTCAAACACTGGTTTATGAGGCGATACTTAAATCAAAAGCAAAAAATGTCGATATCAGTGGTAATTCAATTATTTTTAGGGGAGGGTTTTTTAGATATACCGGCAAAAAAAGAACTTTTTTTGATCTAATAAGTAAAGGAGTAATCATTTTTAAGGAAACAGATAAAAAATTAGAAGTGCGTTATGATTTGGATTTTTCTCAATTATGTTTAGTTACATTTGTTATAGCTTTCTTTTTATCTTTTGGATACAGCTTTATAAATTATAAATTCATTTTTTCGGATGTTTTAGTATTAATAATATTTTGGGCTTGGTTTTTTGGAAGCTTATTAATTATCACCATGATTAGGTTAAATTTATTTATAAAAAAAAATGTCTTGAAAATTATTCAAAGTTGATTTATTAATGTATATTACTATTGTCAGATTTATAATTTTTAAAATTATTCTAACTTCGATCAAAATCAACACACAATATTTTGGCTATGTTATGACGTTTTTAGACGAACCATCACTATTAACCATCCGAACCGGACGAATGCCGTAACCTATAACTATGATGAACTGGACCAGCTGCAAATCATCCCCGGTTTCGTCAACTTCTGTCGTTACGATGGGGCTAATAAACTGATCGAAATGTTATTTGCCAATGGAGTGGATAATACTTACAGATATGTCTGGAGTTGTATTTATGATGGAGAAAACAGATTAACTCAAGTAAAAAAGAACGGTTCTAGCGTTCTTCAAAATAGCTATGATGGTTCGGGAATGCGGGTTAAGAAAATCGAGGGTGGCAAGACGATCTATTTCGTGTATAGTATAATGAAAATAACTCAATACTTGAATATTCGGCGAACGACGCCAAGTATACTTATTACATATATGCCGGGAATCGGGCTATTGCCGAGGAAACCAATAATGTAGTAAAATACTATCATAAGGATCATTTGGGATCAACGCGGGTGATGACCAAGCAGGATGGAACAGTTGATTCAACCATTAGCTATAACGCTTGGGGACAGGTAACCGGAAGCAGCGGGAATGGTACGGACTCGATGTTTACCGATAAGATGCAAGATCCGGGGACGGGGTTGTATTATTTAGGGGCTAGGTTCTATGACCCGGAAGTGGGGAGGTTTTTAACTTGAATAACATTATTGAAATTGATTCAATAATCCATATTTGCTTGGTGTTTGAATAATTAGCTCCAATTTGTATCTTTGGTTTATCGAATGGTAGTGGTATTGGAATTGATAACGCCATTCGAGAGCCAATTAATATGGAGGAATGTGGTCAAATCATTGTACGATAAATTTTTTATAGCTGAAGGGTTTCCGCCTGATGCTAAGCATGGAGAAATCTTTGAGGAAGTGATAAAAACTTAAAATACCCGATGTTTGTTAGAGTATTGACAGTGTGACATACTAATAGATGACACCAGGAAGAGGATTGAAGAGCGGTGTTCATCGTCCAAAAGGTAAGTCCCGCACTCACAAAGAACCGTGAGCACCGGGACTTATTTCTCCACTAATCTTTTTCCGCCGCGACCGTCACCCTAAAAGCCGGAATCCGCGCGAGAAAACAGATGTGTTTTCTGCTTTCTTCAGAAGGTCGCCTATAATCCGTAGGAGTGAAATCAAAGAAGTTGACCAACAAGACTATAAATATCCTGGAATAATAAAAAAAATGGCCAAAATTGACCATCTTGACATTGATTTGGATTCAAAATGCAGATTATAAAATAATACAGATCAAACCCCCGCTGCCTTCGTTAATGATTTTGGTTAGAGTCTCCTGTAATTTTTCCTGGGCGTTTTCCGGCATCCGGGTGAGTTTGGTTTGAATCCCTTCTTTTAATAAATCATGCATTGACTTGCCGAAAAAGTCGGTTTGCCAGATTTGCGAAGGATCTTTTTCAAATTCTTCGGTCAAATAACGAATGAACTCCTCTCCTTGCTTTTCGGTGCCCACAATCGGCGAAATCTCGGTCATGATATCTACTTTAATCATATGGATCGAAGGTGCGCTGGCTTTCAGCTTGACTCCAAACCGGTTGCCGTGCCGGATTAATTCAGGTTCGGCTAGAGTCAACTCCTCAAGTAACGGTTGGACGATACCATATCCGTTTTCCTTGACGTTTACCAAGGCGCCGGCGAACTTGTCATACTCGCGTTTGGCGACCGACAACTCCCTCATCATCTTCATCAAATGGTGATCGCCGGACACGGTAAATCCGGAAAGCTCTTCCAATACCTTGTAAAACAATTCCCGATCGGAATGAATTTCGATATTGGCCGACCCCTGCCCCAGATCGATCTGATTAACCGTTACATTTTTAACATCTTCCACTTGTTTCAGCGATTCGGCCATTTTATCAATATCCCGTATTTTGTTAATATCCGTAACGGCCGAATAGATAGCGTCTTCAAATCTGGATCTTAACCAATGCGCATTATCCAATTCCTCGATCCATTTTGGAAAATCAACCTGGATTTCCCGTACCGGAAACATATACAATAACTCCAGTAATATGTTTTCAATTTGGCGGATATTTAAATGTAAACAATCGATTGGAAGGACCGGAACCTGATACTTGGCGCTTAATTCCTTGGTTAATTCAAAAGTGGTGTCGCTTTCGGGATAAACCGTGTTTAAAATCACAATGAACGGTTTTCCTAAATTGGTTAACTCCTTGATTACTCTTTCCTCGGCGGGTAAATAAGCGCTCCGCGGCAAATCGGTAATCGTTCCATCCGTTATAATCACTAAACCTACCGTGGAATGATCGTTAATTACTTTTTGCGTCCCCATTTCGGCGGCCTCGACGAAACTGACCGGATTTTCTTGCCAAGGCGTAATCACCATTCGCGGGCCGTTCTCATCTTCAAAACCTTGGGCTCCTTCGACCGCATATCCGACACAGTCAACCATCCGTACTTTAAAAAAGATATTTTCGCCAACTTTGACATCCACGGCCTCACTAGGAACAAATTTAGGTTCGGTGGTCATAATGGTTCGCCCGTTGCCGCTCTGGGGCAGTTCATCCTGTGACCTTTGCTGATCGTAAGAACCGGCTATATTCGGTATGACCATTTGTTCCATAAATTTTTTAATAAAGGTTGATTTTCCGGTTCGCACCGGACCTACCACTCCAATATAAATATCTCCCCCGGTGCGTTCGGCGATATCTTGATAGATATCAAACCTTTCCATTCTTTCATCCCCCCTTTTCACAATGTATTCAAACGGGAATATATGAAAAACTCTATTTAGGGAATTATTCATCCCCCCTTCATAATGTAAGCTGGTAATATACTTTTTAATATTGAAAAACACTTAAATTATTGCTATCAAACATGTTTTTAATGTTCTTAAACCAAATCTTTTCACATTAAGATTGACCAATCTAACAGTAATATATATATTGAAGATTTAATGCCAATATAACCAATAAAAAAAGACGGTTTAAAATAAACCGTCGTCAATGATTGATTATATAGATTAAAATATGATTACACCCAAGTATAGGTACCGGTTATAATTTCCTCCATTTCGTGAGTACGGGTCCTTTCCATCAAGCGGCTTACTCCTTTTTGGGGAGATAATCCCTCAAATAATATCTGATACGTGGTAAAAGTAATCGGTAATTCTACTTTTAACTTGTGCGCCAATTGATAGGCCGCTTCCGTGGTGGTCACGCCTTCGATGACCATCCGAGTCGAGACGGTAATCTCAGCCAGGGTTCTCCCCTTGCCTAGTTCTCTTCCGGCCCAGGAGTTACGGCTATGAATACTTGACGCGGTTACAAACAGATCTCCCATTCCCGATAAACCGGAAAAAGTAGGGGTTTGAGCGCCTAAAGCCGTCCCCAGACGTGCTATTTCCACTAAACCCCTGGTCACCAGCATGGCTTTGGTATTATCGCCAAACCCTAAACCATCGGAAATTCCGGCGGCCAGCGCAATTATATTCTTTAACGCTCCACCAAGTTCCACCCCGATTCGATCCGGATTGGTATATACGCGAAATAACGGGCTAATCAAAAGATCCTGCACTTTTTCGGCATAATATAGAACCGGAGTTGAGACTACAGTCGCCGATGGAATACTACGGGCGACTTCCTCGGCATGATTCGGCCCGGACAGGGCAACGATCGCGTTTTCGTCGATATTCGGCAATTCTTCCGCCAAAACGGTGGTCATTGTTTTTAAACTGTTCAATTCCAATCCTTTGGTTACACTAATGACTATCATTTGTTCACTTACATAAGGAGACATTTTTCGCGCTACCTGGCGCAACCATTTACTCGGAATAGCCGTAATTAGATAACTTTTACCGGATACAACCTCCGCGATTGAGTTGCTGGCATGGATTGATTCCGGCAGCCGTACTCCCGGCAAAAAAACCTGATTGGTATGCTGATTGTTAATCTCGTCGACCACTTCCGGTTCCAAAGCCCAAAGGGCAACTTGATATCCTTTTTCGGCGCAATGTTTCGCCAAAGTTGTTCCCCATCCCCCGCCACCAATAATTCCAATCATGCCTTCGGCTCCTTTTTCTTTTGATAAAGTATTTTATGTTCTTCACCTTTGACTAAACGGATAATATTGGTCCGATGCCGGTAAATAATCATAACCGCGACCACGATTGCAAATATGAACTTATAGATAAAAATTTCGTTTTGATAAAATCCGTAAACCGCGAATGGATAACAAAAAACGGTTGCCAACGAAGCGAGCGACACATACCCGAAACAAATAAAAACCGCTACCCATACCGGCGCCAATACAAATAAAGTAGCCGGGGTCATTGCAATCGCGACGCCTAGAGTAACCGCGACTCCTTTCCCGCCTTTAAACCTGGCAAAAACCGGCCAATTATGCCCAATAATAGCTAAAACTCCAGTCACTATGTTAATGTCAAAACCGTGAACCTTGCCGATAATATTTCCTAATACCACGGCGATAACACCTTTTAATGTATCACCCACTAAAACAATAATCCCCGAAGTGGACCCCATGGTCCGATAAACATTAGTTGCTCCTACATTCCCACTTCCTTGTCCCCGCAAATTTACTTTTTTGATCCGGGCAATCACATCTCCGGTGGTTATCGAACCAATCAAGTAACTGGCTAAAGAAATTAAAATAATCTCCGAAATAAATAACACTGATTTCACTCCCAAATTAGTATACTGCGCACGGAATGCGCCCATCGATTTATTTTGATGGTCATTTCTTTTTCAATTTCGTTTTGAATTTAAGCGGAGTCCCCTGAAATCCAAATTCTTCCCGTAGTTTATTCTCCAAATAACGCCGGTAGGAAAAATGAAATCCATCGGAATCATTTACCGTGAACAAAAAGGTAGGTGGTTTTATCGCCGCCTGACTCGTATAATGAATTTTAAAAAGACGCCCCCGGTTGGATGGAGGATGATGTAAGGCGATTGCGTCATTGATTACCTGGTTTAGTTTATTGGTCGATATTTTCAAAATGTAACTTGACATTACTTCATCGATTAACGGTATTATTTTGTGAAGATTATGACCGGTTTTAGCGGAAATAAATAATACGGGGGCATAATCCAAAAAATCCAATTGCCGCCGAATCCGTTCCTGGAATTGTTCGGTTGATTTCCCGGACATATTTAACAAATCCCATTTATTGACGATAATAATACATGCCTTACCCGCATCTTTTATAATTCCACCAATCTTTAAATCTTGTTCCGCCAACTCAACTGAAGCATCCAATACTAAGAGCGCCACCTCGGAACGCTCGACCGATTTCAAGGCTCGCAACACGCTATAGTATTCAACCGCCGTATCTACTTTGGACTTACGCCGTATCCCGGCGGTATCGACTAATAAGTAGTGTTTTCCCTCAATTGTAAAAGGAGTATCAATTGAATCCCGGGTTGTTCCGGGCCGGTCGTCCACAATTAATCTATTTTCTCCCAAAATGGCGTTTACCAGGGAAGATTTCCCGGCATTAGGTCTTCCGACTACAGTTACTCTAGTTACATCCGGATTGGGTTCCTCTTGTTCCCAAGGCTTTAATGCCAAAACGGCATCCAAAAGATCGCCGATGTTTTTCCCATGTTCAGCCGATATTTGAACCGGATCCCCAAATCCCAAACGATAAATCTCGGGATCAACCGGTTCACTGAAGGTATCATTTTTATTAACGGCAAGTATTACCGGTTTATTGGTTTTATGTAACATAGTCGCGACCTGATGGTCGAAAGCCGTTAAAGGTTCCCGCCCATCAACCACCATAATCAATACATCGGCTTCGGAAACGGCGGCTTCAACCTGCTTGCGAATCTGAACCTGAATTGAATCACGTTCGTCGGTAATACCGCCGGTATCAATCAATTTAAAATCATAATTAAGCCACCGGCAATCGGTATAAATACGATCCCGGGTAACTCCCGGAGTATCTTCGACGATAGCCAGCCTTTCTCCGGCAATCCGGTTAAAAAGAGTTGATTTTCCCACATTTGGTCTTCCCACGATAGCAATTACAGTTTGCCCCAAACCCAAAACACATCCTTATTAAAAATGGCCGGTATTTACTCGATATTCGAAAGCGATTCACAATTTGACAGCCTGGAACAATGAATTAACCAG
>JBJKPO010000115.1:0-5150 GCA_046706235.1 Bacillota bacterium
TGGCGTAGTTACTCTCTTCACTCAGCAGTACCATGTCTCCTAATAATCCGATCAAATATCCAAGTCCCCGGCTGTTCCCTTTGATGACGCTTATTATCGGCAGCGGACTTTCCAGGATCTTGGTTAATAATTCCGCGATATTCTTTTCCGCCGCCGGTTTCGCCGCATCCGCCAAAAATGTACTATCGCCGCCCTCCACTACAATAACTTTCACTTGCGGGTTATCCTTCACGGACGCCAGGCTTTCGGTGAATCTTTCAATAAGCGCGGGGGTTAATTCGGATTGGTTCCGGTCATTAGTAATCTTGATCCTAAATATGCTTTCGGCTTCAACGGCTTCCACCGGTAATGCCTGATTGACTTTTACCTCGCGGCAGGTTATATCATGATGATGGAAGGTCATTGTTGATTTTGGCGGAGCAGCTTCGGATGGCACGGCATGATGGCGCGTTTCCTCGATCCAATATCTTTCCCGCGCGAAAGGATAGGTGGGTAAACTGATTCTTCCCGGTTTAGTATCTTCCCAGTACAACTTTTGCCAATCCACATACCCTCCCTGGACCCAAAATTCCGCTAATTTTGATATTTTCTTTTTACGAATCCATTCATTGATCAATATTTGAGAATCATCATCCTGGTTTAGCAGATCAGCCATTACTTTACCGCTTGTGATTTCTCCCTGGAAAAAATCATCCACCAAATCCTGATTGATAAGATAAGCCGCCAGCTTTTTTTGTAAATCCGCCAGGTTCTTCACGATAAAAACAGCCCGGCTCTCCATTGGTTCCCGGCCGGTTTGCATTGTATAAGCCAGGTCATGCAAATAAAGGTTTGGGCGGGAACATTCCACACCTTCCTTGGAAACCGTTCCGGCCGCAGCCGCTGTTAAATTGGACTCAAGCCGGCCGGCAAAATTCCGGATATACTCATGCAAACGTTCTTGATTTTTCGCGGAAAAAGGGATAATCATGGGTGGGTCTTTACGGGGTTGGTTGACGGTTACTCTGTTTTCCGCATCCGTGGCGATATATTCTTCTAAAATTACGAAGGCGTTGGTTCCGCCAATGCCTAAAGAGTTGACGCACGCCCTCCGTTTTTTTTCTTCACCAGAAACACGCCACTGTTGCAGTTGGGTATTAATATAAAAAGGAGTTTCATTAAATTTAATCTTCGGATGGGGATGCTGAAAATTGATACAGGGAAAGAGGACCTGATATTTTAAAGCCAGCACCGCTTTGATTAATCCAATAATCCCCGAAGCCGCATCCAGATGGCCGACGTTATTTTTTACCGATCCTAAAGCGCAGAACCCCTTTTTCGATGTTTTTTCCTTAAACACCTGCGTCAGGGCGGCGATTTCAACCTGATCCCCCATCGCCGTGCCGGTTCCGTGGGCTTCGATATAACCAATGCTTTCCGGCGAAACAGCGGCTTTGGCAAAAGCTTTTTGCATGCAACGGATTTGTCCCCTGGCAATCGTAGCCATGTAACTCAACTTATTGCCGCCGTCATTCGTCGAGGCGCTGCCTTTAATTACGGCATAGATATGATCTCCACTCGCCAGCGCCCGTTTAAGGGGCTTCAACAATACCAAACCAACTCCGCTGCCAAAAACAACGCCGTTCGATTTTTCATCGAAGGCCCGCATGTGGCCGTCATTGGAATAAATACTCCCGCTATTATAAGTATAGCCGGCATAATGCGGAATGCGGATATTGACTCCTCCCGCCAAAGCCATGGCGCATTCTCCCTGGAGGATACTTTGGCAAGCCAGGTGAACCGCCACCAAAGAAGTGGAACAAGCGGTTTGAATATTGATGCTGGGACCTTTCAGGTTCAATTTATAAGAAGAACGGGTAGTCAAAAAATCCTTATCGTTGGCAAGATGTTCCAGATTGGTGGTCATATAACCCGTATGCGGTTTATCATGATATTGCAATAAATGTTGTAGTAGATAGCTGGTTACGATTCCGCCGGACCCGGCAAAAATACCCACATCCTCCTTAATCCGGTTTACCGCGTAACCGGCATCTTCGATAGCCGCCCAGGCGCATTCCAGAAACAGCCGTTGCTGGGGATCCATGATTCTGGCTTCGGCGGGCGCGATATTAAAAAAGGTGGCGTCAAATTTATCGATGTCTTCCAAAATCGAGGCTGCCTTTACATAATCGGGGGCCGTAAAAAGCTTTTCGGGAACGCCGGCTTGCTTTAATTCCTCATCGCTAAAAAAATGAATGCTTTCCCGTCCTTCCTTCAAATTGTCGAACAAGGCTTCAATCGTATTTGCCCCCGGAAAACGGCCGCTCATGCCGATGATAGCGATATCATTATTACGCATGCAAGATCCCATCCCTAGTCTTCGTTTTTCTGGTCCGCCAAACAATCGAAATACACGTCGCAAAGGCCTTTTACATTATAAATTTCGGTAATTACCGCTATGTTTTCCGCAAACGGATCCACCTCGTATTTGGTTTCCAATAACGAAATCAAGGTGGCGATATCCAGCGAATTAAGGCCCAAATCCTCCACCAAGGAATCCTCATCGCCGATAGCGGTGATGGAAAGCGATTTGCGGTCGGCGATTTGCCTAATGAATTGTTTGATGGTACTCATAATCATTTTCCGGTTCATTACGTTTTCTCCTTTCAGCAGCTCAATCCGCCGTCAATGATAAATGATTGTCCGGTAATGAATTTCGCGTCCGGGCCCAGTAAAAATCGTATCAGTCCTATGATATCGTCAACCGTTCCCAAACGGCCCAACGGAGTGCGGCGGATTATTTGCGCTCTTTGTTTTTCCGGCATGTTCTTGGTCATATCGGTTTCGATAAAGCCGGGTGAAATGGAATTCACCCTGATTTGTCCGGAGCCTAATTCTCTGGCCAGGCTTCGTGACAGGCCATCCAATGCGGCCTTGGCCGCGCCATACACGGAGCTTCCCTTGAATCCCCGGTGTCCCACCACCGAACTGATATTGATAATACCGGCGTCGCCTTCCTGCAGCATAATTCGTGAAACCGCCCTGCATAAATGAATCGCCGCCGTCAAATTGATATCCAATAAATAATCGATCTCCTCATCCGTGGTTACCGCCAGTAACCTATCCAAAGCGACTCCCGCGTTATTGATCAAAGCATCGATTCTACCGAAATGTTTATAAACTTGAAGCACGAATTTTCTAAGCGCCTTAAAATCAGTACAATCGATGGCCTCCCAAACAAAATGATCATGATGACTGTTTTTTAAGGTCTTGATAAAATCAGTTTCCAATCGGCTAAAAGTGGCTACTTGCCACCCATCGTTGATAAAATTTTCAATAATGGCTTGTCCCAATCCGCGGCTGCCGCCGCTAATCACCAGCACCTTGTTTTTTTGCCCCGTAGCACTCATGAGCCGGTATCCTTCCTGATTTTTTTACTCCTGGAGCCGCTAAAGCCATTCTTTTCAATTTTAATGATCCGGGGAATTTTGAAATCTTCGAGATAATTCTTGCAAAAACTGATAATTTTTTGATCGATATTTTTTTCCGGGGTATTTTCCTTAAGTAACACTTGCGCGGTAACGAGCTGGCCGGTGAGCGGATTTTTTTTGCCGGTGACCAAAACATCCTGAATTTCCGGCATTTTTAAGATAACGTTTTCGACTTCGATGGGATAGACTTTTTCACCGGCGACATTGATAATTTCGGTTTCCCGTCCTAGAATTTTGATATATTCGCCGTCTACCTCCACTTTATCGCCCGTATTATACCATCCTTCCCCGTCAAAAGGATTTGGGGCATTCAAATATCCAAGCATGGCCGACTCCGATTTAATCCATAAGACATTATCGATAATTTTGATTTGATTTTTTGAATCATCGATTTTGATCCAGGTTGAACGTGAATCCTTGGATTTGGTGGAAAATATCCCAAGTTCGGTTAACCCATAGGTTTGCTTGAGTTTTATATCGGGAAACAGCTGATTTAGAGTGTTCAACACTGTTTCCGGCATGGGCTCCGCGCCGTAAGTGATCATTTTTAGGGAACTCAGATCAAAACGGGTATAATCTTTCGAAAACAACAACATCGTTAAGAAAGTAGGAGTGGTGGGAAATAATTCAACCCGCTGTTTTTCAATCACATTACATACTTCTTTCGGGGTCGAATCCCGGGCGGTAACTATAGCGCCTCCGTTGCTTGTTATCGAAAAAAGGGTATTTATCCCGCCGATATGGTCTATTTTTAAGAAAACCAATGTTCTAAAAGCGGTTCGTTTTGTTTCCCGATACTTTTCCAATAATTTGGAAACTTGAATCACCGCTGCTTTATTTTCGCCGGTGGTACCGGAGGAAAAAAGCACCAACCCGGCGCTTCGCAATTCAAGTAATTCTTTTAGCAAGCAATGAGTTGTTTGATAATCCAATTTTCGAAATGACCAGGATTGATCGTCATGTATGGTAAATACGCGTGTCACATCGGCAATTGCCAGACATTTTTCATTTTTTTTGTGATCATTGGAAAGCGGTACGAAGATTCCGTACATCCGAATTAACGCGAAAAACAACGAAACGGTTAACGGAGTATATTCCCCGATTACGGCGATGCTTTCACCGGCTTCGATTGCTAATTTATTCAATTCGATTAACCATTTTTCAATATCGGAATCTAAATCGGCATAAGAATAAATTTTATCCTCGGCGATAAAAAAAGGAGCTTCGTTGAAAGACAATATCCGTTCGAATATCCAATTCAACTGGTGATTCTTAACCATTTACCAATTATCTCCCGATAATTTTATTTACTTATATGAATTTACAAAGGGACTAATAGTCCCTAACCCGTCCAATTCTGCGCGCTTTAGTAGCGCGACTTTTGTTGGAAAAGAAATCTTTTGATGATCGACAGTATCCTTGTTGGTTCCGGCTTTGTCCGGGTTAGGTAATATGCGCCCATCTTAGGTAACCAACGCCGTAAGTTCTACTACCTTTAAAATCTATCCGTTTGGATTTGGTACGACCTTTGTAGGTTAATGTCGCGGAATTTTTGATGACAATAGAGGTTTTGAAGGTAATAGTGTTTTTGTAATGTATGTAATTATAATCAAATAATAAGTCGTAAACAAACTTAGTTTTATTATACCACAGCGCGGCTTAAAGCC
Source organism: Bacillota bacterium (assembly GCA_046706235.1). Lineage (GTDB taxonomy): Bacteria > Bacillota > UBA4882 > UBA8346 > UBA8346 > JAEZJQ01. Next base: position 5,138 of record JBJKPO010000115.1, read on the forward strand.
GCAACAGCAGCTT
>JBJKPO010000116.1:0-7720 GCA_046706235.1 Bacillota bacterium
TCGTTTTTTAAACGTTCAAACTCCGCGCTCTGCTGTGCGGTGGTTTATTAATATATATTCAACGTTGCGTTTATTGCCTGAGAGTTGCTGGCCATTTGCTGTTTTTCGGCGTTGATTGTTTTTTCAAGCGATTTGATTGCTTCTTCCCGGGCGTTGATTTGTTGAGCATAGGACTCTTCGAGCCGGCGCATTTTTTCGTTGGCCGCCGCCAATACTTTTTGCTGTTCTTTCGGGGAAAGTTTTTCCAACTCTTTTTTAGTATTGATCCGTAGATCTTCCAATTCTTTCTGAAGCTCAACCAATTTTTCCTGGTTTTCCTTTTGCTCCGCCAGCAGTTCCATCAGGTTAAATAGCCGAAATTCGGCGATATTTACTTCAATACGTTTACTTTTAGAATCTTCGGCGGTGGTGATTAAAAAAACACCGGTTCCGATCGCGGCAATGTATAGCAAGATCAGTATATAGACTATATAGCTTTTATTCTTTTTGCTTTTGGCGTATTCATCAGTCAGAGAGTAAACCTCCGGCTTTGAAGTTTTAGCTAATAGTTCGTCGCTTAAAAAGACTCGCTTGGTTTGTTCCAAGTCGTTGCCATGTAAATAATCACGCTCATGCCCATTTATTTGCTGGTCATTTTCCATATTCCATCCCACTTTTCCGGACGTTCCGTCATTGTTCGTTCTTTAAAGACTTCTGCCAAAGGTAACGGGGTTTCGGCAAACAACCGGTAAGCGTTTCCCCAGTCGCCGTCATAATAAAAGTGAAGTCCCCGTGAAAACGTGGCTAAAGCGTTTTGTAATTGCCGGGTATATTTTTCGATCGGAATCGGCCAATATATTTTAGCGCCAATGGTCTTTCCTTTAACTAATACCTGGTCGATTTCCAGAAATTTCAGGCCATGCTCCGGAACATGCCGCTCAATATCATCTTTTATGTAACCGGATACAATCACCGGCACATTATAAATACGGGTTAATCCTTCCAGGCGGGACGCGGAATTGACGTTATCCCCGATTACAGTGTTGGTCATCCGTTCGCTGGAACCGATGTTCCCATAAAAGACAACCCCTCCGTCTATTCCAACGCCGACCTCGATTAATACCGCTTGATACACCCGTTCCTCGGCCTCAGTTAAAGCACCTTTTTCCTGAATGATCTGGTCCCGTTTTTGCCGCATTTTTTCCCGCAACGAGGCGGCAATCTCTTGAATTTTGTAGGCGGAGAGGATAGCCTGGTAGGATTTATTCACCCCGGATTCATTTAATACTCCATAAACCGCTAACAGCGCGTCGCCGATAATCGAACCGATAATACCGTTATTTTTAATAATTTCCTTGATGGTATTATCGTAATGCGCATTTAAAAGCCGGATGATATCGGGACCCAAAGTTTCAGTAATGAAAGTAAACCTTTTTATATCGGAGAATAGAATGGTTAACTCGAGCTGCCGTCCTTCGAGACGGACTTCGCGTTCCTGGTAAGCCTTTTGGGCAATATCCTGGTTGACAAACTTACGGAAGATCAACAACAGGTTATTAATGGTGCTTGAAAGGGAATTAAAGGCCATGCCTAAAAAAGTAATATCGTCGTTACCGGCCCCGCGTAACTCAATCAATTCCAACTGTTGGTTTTGGGTCATTGTCATGATTCGATTGGTGATAATCGTAATGTAGCGGGTGATATGGTTCAATAGAATAACGCCTAATATTGCGGTAAGCAGGGTGATGATCGCGATAATAATTGATATGTTACGGAAGATGCGGGTGGATTCGGCATAAAACTCATTGTATTCTTCACCCCGGATAATGAATACATCCCACTTATAGTTGTATTTGTATAGACCAAAATAATTATCGCCGTTAAATTGAAACGGCAAGGCGCCTTCCAATATATGTTTTTTTTGATTTTTAAGCATCAGGGATAAAGTTTTTCGGTCTTTGAACACCGGATATTTTTGGAGCCGGGATGCTTGAAACACGATTACGCTGTCTTTTTTAACTCCTAAAAAGATTGATTTTCGGTTTTTAAATTGATCCAGCGCGTTCCTTTCAATATTGACGACCGAACCTTGATAATCATCGCTGTATTGATAAATCTCATACTGGGTATTGCAAATGGTATACATTTCTTTTAAATCACGGATTAAAAGTTCACGGATAAATTTCATCATCCCGGAACGGTTATAAATCAGATTGATGTAATTGGAGCCGAGATTCGAAACCAAAATAAAAATCGCGAAAATGAGAATTATTTTGGTCGCTAAAGGCATAATCCGGGTACGATTGATTTTTTTTCCAAAAATATGTTCAAACATTATAATCCACTCTAATCTTGATAAATATCAACTGTTATAATTATCGGCTGATGACTAAAAACAATTAAGGATTAGATCAATTTATTCCGCATTTCCTGGGCTATTATAGTTATCTTTTGTTTAAATTGTTTGATATCATTCGGAAATACCAGTGCGCATATCCAAAACAAGATAGCGCAAGGGAACCAGACCGCCGCGGAAACATTCAGGGCAAAACCCAATCCAAAAGCCACCGAGAGGTTTCCGCCGATAAATTTACCAATTCCGGCGCCGACCGAGTCGGTTAAATTAAAGAGCGAGAAAATAGCCCCCCGGTTTTCGGGAACATTGGTATCCAGTAACATGGTCCTGACATTCGGTCCGGTTATTGCAACTAAAAATGAGGCGGAGAACCCAATTAGCATACTCCATCCGAAACGGCCCGACGGCATTAAAATGAACAGCGCCAAGGTCAAAACAGCCCCAAACGCGGTGGTTACGGCGCAAAACTGTGGCAAATAGAGCGCTTTCCTTTTTGCTAAATCACCACCCACTATACCCCCGATAACAGTTCCAATTGTAATACCGATTCCAAATAATAAGAAAACCGTGGTGGCTTGTTGAATGGAGAATCCTTTATTTTCATTGAGGAATTTTACTAAAAAGAACGGAATCGCGCCCCAGGGGACCATCCCGATAATACCGCTAATGAAAAGGAACAGATTGGTTTTTATCTTAAAAAGGTTAACATAGTCGGATAGTTTGATGGTCTTGGGATAAAGGTAGCCTTGCTCCACCAAGTCTTCAATGGCATCTTCGCTGGCGCCGCGCTGCGGTTCCGAAACCCACAAATAAAAGATGATCATGATTATGATATTCGGTATCGAAACTAACAGGAACGGGAACCGCCAGCCGTAAATCGGGGCTAAATAACCGTTTAATAACTGGCCGATAATTTGCCCGATCCCCATCATCGTGGTTACCCAGGTCACGGCGACGGCCCGCATTTTTGCATCATACATATCGCCGATCATTGAAAAAATGGTCGGAAAGGATGCGCCAACTCCGATTCCGGTTAAAACACGCAGGATAAAGAATTGATCGTAATTCGTTACAAATGCGGTTAACAGGCAGGGAATTTCTCCAATTAACACCGAATAGGTAAACAATTTTTTACGGTTGCCTTTATCGGATAAATAACCCCAGATGAGGCTGACAACCGCGCCTAACAAGGTAAAGAGTCCGCCGATTAACCCCATATCGGCGTCATTCACGTGAAATTCGGCTTCAATCGAACCAAGCGTCGAATTGATGATGTTTTGATCTGCATTTAAAAAACCGATAATTGTAATCATAAAAACCAGCGCCAGAATAGAATTTTTTTTCATAGGGCACCTCACCTGATTTAAAATTGAATTTGTGTCTTAAATTATACTATTTTGTGGCAATTTATGTCAATCGGTAATATTTTTCCGATATCGAAAATTGAGTTAATACTTTGCCTGATAATTTCAACAATCACCTAACATGGTAACGATTAAAGTTGCGAACATTAACTAAAATCTGTTAAAATAAGAAGTGAGATTTCGAAATACCATTTGGGTATAGATACTTAAAAAAATGGAAGGAGTGAATTTTATTGAAAAAAAAGATATTATGGTTATTGGTTATTTTGGTTTTGGTATTATTAATTTCCTTACCGTTATTCGCCAAAAACGATGACTGGGAATTGGTATGGAGCGACGAATTTGATGGTCCTAAAATAGATACCTCCAAATGGAGTTTCATCGATGCCGGTGGCGGTTTTGGCAATCATGAACTGGAATACTATACCGGTAGAGCCGAAAATGCTTATATCGATAAAGGTTCCTTGATAATTAAAGCTAACGAGGAAAATTATAAAGGCAGTGAATATACCTCGGCCAAATTAATCACCCAAAATAAAGGCGATTGGACTTACGGCAAATTTGAAATCCGGGCTAAGATGCCTATCGGCGGCGGGTTGTGGCCGGCGATCTGGATGATGCCCACCGATCAAAAAATGTACGGCGGCTGGCCTAATTGCGGTGAAATTGATATTATGGAATATCTGGGCCATAAGCCGGATACCGTTTACGGGACCATCCATTACGGCGTCCCTCATTCCCAGTCCGGGGATTCCTACATACTGCCCAATGATAAAAGGTTTTGCGATGATTATCATGTTTTCGGTTTGATATGGCTGCCGGGTGAGTTTCATTGGCTGATTGACGGTAAGGAATATCAAACTCAAAAGTATTGGTTCAGCCGTTCAGCTTCCCAAGCCGCCGATTATACTTATCCGGCGCCTTTTGACCGCAATTTTTTCCTGCAATTGAATTTGGCGGTGGGTGGGGACTGGCCGGGCGATCCCGATGCATTGACCGTGTTTCCTCAAACCATGGCCGTGGATTATGTCAGGGTATATAAATATAAAGGTGAACTTCCCGAAGCTCAGGATATTACCTTCGCGTATCCGGATAATTCAACCGGGCCGAGGACACCGATCGGCATGGGCAATTATGTTTATAACGGCGGGTTTGATCAAGGCAAGGATCGATTGGGTTTTTGGGACCTGAATACATCCGATAAAGCGGTGGCATCGATGACGGTGGGGGTTAATCCCGAAGAACGGGAATGCCGGATCAAGATAAAAACTCCGGGTAAGAATCCGGAATCGGTTCAATTAATACAAGATCGTTTCTTGCTGGAAAAAGACTCCGAATATAATTTAAAATTTGACGCCCGGACTACCAAGGACCGGACGATTCAAATAGCGCTCCGCAAAATGCCGACGGGAACCGAAACTGTGACATATTTTCTCCAAACAGTGAAGTTGAGCCCGCGGATGACCGGTTATTCCTATGATTTTTCAATGAAGGACCCAACCGACGGACGGGTTGAACTCGAGTTTAACGTGGGTGACAACACTGATGACGTGATTATAGATAATATTAGTTTCATCAAAACTCGCAAACCGGTTCCGGTAAATGGATATACTTACATTGACGGTCCGGATTATTTTGCAATGGAAGGGGTCCAAACGGAGAATTGTATTGAAGGCGGTAAAAACGTAGGCTGGATCGATGCCGGGGACTGGATGAAATATGTAATCGATGTAAAACAAGAAGGAAACTATATCGCGATGTTTCGAGTGGCAAGCGAGCCCGGCGGGTGGATGGGAGCTCAATTGGACGCGCAAACACCGGAGGCTGTGTTTTATAAATCGGATGTATTGACCGGCGCGTGGCAGAATTGGATTACATTATCGGCCAATGTCTATTTGAAAAAGGGAGTTCATAATTTATTTATATCCGGGGATCGGTTTAATGTACATTGGATTAAAATATCGCCGAATTTGATTAAAAATGGTAATTTCGATCAAAATACCGATTCATGGGGAAGCCAGGCCGCGGAATCGGAGGGCGTCAAACAAACAATGGCCGTTGGTCAAGGCCGGCTGAAAGTCGATCTGAGTTCCGATGGAAATGAGTATTGGGCTGCCCAGGTGTTTCAGAACAATATTAAACTTGAAAAAGGTAAAAGTTACCGGATCGGCTTTGACGCTTGTTCAACCGTATCGCGTGAAATACAAGTAATTGTTGAACAAAACGGCGGCAACCATGTAAAATACGCGGATGTAAAAACGGTTAAACTTACTTCCGACATGAAAACATACTCCCTGGAATTTACAATGCAGGCCGAAACCGATCCGATTGCCCACTTAGTGTTTGCTTTAGGCAAAATCAACTCAAGCGTAAGTTCTAAACATACCGTAATTTTTGATAATGTATATTTGACTCCAATTGATGAAGTGACCGAGAAATCCGCCGAAACGGAGGCTTTTTCCGGCGAACAGATCAAAAACGGCAAGTTTGACGACGGGAACGATAACTGGATTTTTTGGACCGAAGCTTCCGCCTCGGATTCAACTGAAAAAGGGGAAGCGAAAATATCCATTAACAATACCGGCGGTGAAACCTGGAGTGTACAATTTGTCCAGGATAATTTACAATTGGTAAACGAAGAAACTTATGTCTTGAAATTCGATGCCCGTTCCACCGTGGCCCGGGATATTCAAGTAATTTTAGAATTTAACGGCGCTCCGTATACCAAATATTTTGGACCGGAAAATGTAAGTCTGACAACTCAAATGACTGCTTATACCTTCGAGTTCACCATGGGATCCCCGACTGATCTCAAAGCGCACTTGGTATTCGCCTTGGGGAAAGTCGGCGATTCTCCCGGGGCATCTCATGATGTATTTATCGATAACGTAAGTTTCATGCTAAAAAAATAGTATTATAGTTCATTGTTGAACCGCAACTTGTGAATCAAACGAGTTGCGGTTTTTTAAATAATCTTTGTATTTTAATGGATTATAGTTAATCTTTCCATAAGCAGTTATATATTTGCTTCAAAAGTGCTTTTTCGACAGCTTTTTTTAGGTGTCGTGGGCCAAGGCAAGGAGATTACTTAAGGTTTTAGTTGTTTTTTTATAAAAGAACCTCTATAATTAGATATAAGAGTATCCAATAAAAGGGTGAACAGACAATCTTTGCTTGTGTATTTATTTTTTGTTGAAAGGAGGCAATTTTTTCGTTATTACCATTTATTTTATAATGTAAAATTGAAAGGAGAGATCTAGTTTGTTTAGGAAATTTTTTATATTATTTATACTGGTAGCTTTAATTGCATTACCGATTTTTGCGGCTGCCGATATTCAGGGAGAACAAGTTACCAATGGGTCTTTTGATGCCGCACTTGCCGATCCTTGGCTCTTTTGGACAAATGCGGCCGCAAAACAAACACTTGAGAATGGAGAAGTTAAAATATCCATTAGCGATGAAGGCGCCGAATACTGGAGTGTCCAGTTTAATTTTGATAAAACTCAAGTAGTTAAAGGCCAAACTTATGTACTAAAATTTGATGCCCGGTCAACCGTTCCCAGAGATATTCAAGTAATGATCGAACATAAGGGTGATCCGTACACCAAATACTTTGGACCGGAAACCGTAAGCCTTACGGATAAAATGACCACTTATACTTATGAATTCACCCAAAAAGGGCCGAAAGACAGCGGCACGCATTTAGTATTAGCTTTGGGAAAAGTAAACCAAAAAGTAGGTCAGGCGCATGATGTCTTTATCGATAATGTGAGCTTTTCAACAAAGTAGTGTTAATGATTCGAAAAAAAAATACCCGTTACTAATTTTATTTGGTAGCGGGCATTTTTTATAATGCAACAACGTATAATAATTATTGAAACTTAGCTTCTATCAATAATTATCCTAAAGCTAATATCCATCAAAACAAAACGTTTACACATAGTTGCTGGTTTGCCTTCGAGGAATTATTGTTGTAAAATCGCCATTTATAACTAATAATATGTTTCACTAAGATTTAAAT
>JBJKPO010000117.1:0-3888 GCA_046706235.1 Bacillota bacterium
GTTGTAATTCTTTTTTAAATTTTAACTCCGCTCGTTTATAATCAAGAATTTTTTCTAAAAACATAAAATCCTCCACATGCCTCGTAATATTATTAAACAGCTACTTGTTGCAGTTGCTGTAATTTACGATAGGCGTCGCCGTCTGAGATTAATTTACGAGCCATCGAAATACCGGCTTGAAAATCGGGAACGACTTCAGCCACCATTAAAGCGGCGGCAGCGTTCAATAATACTACCTCCAAGCGCGGTCCCTGTTCCGAACCATTTAAAATATTCTCAGTCAATTTGGCGTTTTCTTGCGGTTGTTCCCCTTTTAACTCATGATTGCCGGCGGCATGTAACCCGACATTTTCGGCTTTAAAATCAAAAGTATCAATGGAGCCATCCTTTAGGTAACTGACTTTATTGGATCCCTCCAGGGAGAGTTCATCCAAACCGCCGCCGCCGTGGACTACCATTGCCCGTTTAACGCCTAGCCGCTGTAAAACCCGGGCCAGAACCTCGGTTAAATCGGCGTGATAAACCCCAATCAATTGACAAGTTGCATTAGCGGGGTTCGTTAACGGTCCCAGCACATTAAAAATAGTTCTAAACCCCAGTTCCCGGCGAGGGCCGATTACGTTTTTCATCGCCTGGTGAAATACCGGAGCAAACATAAAACCGATCCCGGCTTGATTTAAACATTGTTCAACCTTTTCCGGCGGTAGATCGACCTTAATTCCCAAAGCTTCCAATAAATCGGCGCTGCCGCAACGGCTAGACATCGCCCGGTTGCCGTGCTTGGCCACCGGGATACCGGCGGCGGCCACGATAAAGGCGGTCGTGGTTGAAATATTAAAGGTATTAGACCCATCTCCTCCGGTACCGCAGGTGTCGATGACCTTCGGGGCCTTAAAATTAACTTTCAGGGCTTTATCGCGCATAACTTTCGCCGCGCCCGCGATCTCCGCCACTGTTTCCCCTTTGATGCGTAATGCGGTCAAAAAACCGCCGATCTGAGCTTGCGTAGCCTCTCCGCTCATAATTTCATTAGTAGCCTCGATCATCTCCGCTTCACTCAAATCTTCCTTTTGAATTAACTTGGCTAAACACTCCTTTAACACCGTACTTCACTCCTCTCGTTAACTTATTTTTAAAAAATTGGTTAATAACTGCTTTCCAACTCCGGTAAAGATTGATTCCGGGTGAAATTGCAGACCATAAATTGGATAATGGCGGTGTTTCAATCCCATAATCAAATCCGGTTCACAAGTGGCGGTTATTTCAAAAACATCGGGCAAACTGTCGCGTTCAACCACCAGCGAATGATACCGGACGGCTTCGAAGGGGTCCGGTAGATCTTTAAACAACCCTTGCCCGTTATGATGAATCGCGCTCATTTTACCGTGAACCGGGTAGGGAGCTCTGATTACTTTCCCTCCGAACACCTCGCCGATACATTGGTGCCCCAGGCATACCCCGAGAATCGGAATTTGTCCCGTAAAATGGCGAATCACATCCATTGAGATCCCGCTTTCCTTGGGAGTGCAGGGACCGGGTGAAATAACCATATAATCGGGTTTCATTTTTGACAATTGCTCCAATGTGACTTGGTCATTACGGAACACTTGTAAACTACCGGAGGATACCAATTCGGGTTGCAACTCTCCAAAGTATTGAACTAAATTATAAGTGAACGAATCATAATTATCAATAATTATCAGCATCTTATCATCCTCCCGCCTTAGCCAAGGCCGCCAGTAAAGCGCCGGCCTTGTTCATGGTTTCGTCGTACTCCGTTTCGGGAACCGAATCAGCCACAATCCCGGCGCCGACTTGGATATACGCCGCGCCGTCTTTAAACATTACGGTACGGATGGTGATACAGGTATCCAGATTTCCGTTCAATCCCAAATAACCGACCGCTCCGCCGTAAAATTCACGACGAATCGGCTCCATTTCATCAATAATCTCCATGGCCCGGACTTTAGGAGCGCCGGATAAGGTCCCGGCCGGGAATACCGCCCGTAGTAATTCCACTCCCGAATAACCCGGCGCCAATTCACCCTTGATCATGGAAACGATATGCATGACGTGGGAATAATATTCAATATTCATCAATTCGGTTACATTAACTGTTCCGAATCTACAGACCCGCCCCAGATCATTGCGTCCTAAATCCACTAGCATTACATGTTCGGCCCGTTCCTTTTCATCACTCAACAGCTCGTGTTTAAGTTTTTGATCTTCGGCCGGAGTCTTACCCCGTGGTCTAGTTCCGGCAATCGGTTTTAAAATTACCTGGCCGTCTTCCAACCTGACCATAACCTCCGGAGAGGAACCGGCAATCTGGAAGCCGCCAAAATCCAAATAAAACAGATATGGAGAAGGGTTAATCGTCCTGAGCAACCGGTAGAACAGGAAGGGATCTCCGGCATATTCCTGTTTGATTCGCTGTGATAATACCACCTGAAACGCATCGCCCGCTAAAATATATTCTTTTATCCGCGCTACTTTTTCCATGAATTCAGGTTTAGCCAGCGAAGAGGTCCTGGATAAATCAGCGGCTTTTTTATGACCGGATAGCCCGGATAATGGAGTTAGACTGATTTCCCGTCGCAAACCGGTTAAAATTTGCTCTAATTCGGAAACCGCTTTTTCATAGGAACCCTCAACCCGCGAACGGTCTACTTTAGCCAAAACAACCAGCATCACTTTATGGGTTACATGATCGAAACCAGCCATGTATTTGGGAATCATCCATTCCAAATCGGGAACACCAGTGGTACTTGGGTTTTTATCCGGGAGTTTTTCGATGGTCCGGACATAATCGTAACCGATATAACCGACCGCACCCCCGGAGAAATTACCCATCCCGCTGATCGGAGTTATTTTCAAGGAGTTCTGATACCTCTGTAATTCAGCCAGCGGATCGGCGGCGGTTATCGTTTCGCTGCCGGTTTCCGTGGTAATTGTTGCGGTAGTACCGGTAGCTTTAAATACCAACAATGGTTTCCAACCGATAAACGAATAACGGCCCAATTGTTCGCCTCGTTCAACGCTCTCCAGCAAGAAACGATTCTCGCCTTCGGTCAGCTTCACAAAAGCGGTGACCGGAGTTTCGGAATCAGTTATCAACTCATGATAGACCGCAATATATTCATAATCAGAATTGGAAACGATTTCGGAAAACTTGGCCAAAGAAGGTTGAACGTGGATTGGACTGGAAATCTCCGGCGGTTTTGAGATTAATTTTAACTGGTTCATTAAATTCTGAAATTCCGCAAAATCAATTGACTGAATTCCATCTGATAATGCGGCGTCGGGATTGGGATGGACTTCGATGATAAGGCCGTCGGCTCCGGCCGAAAGGGCCGCTTTCGCCACCGGGGTCACTAAATCACGACGGCCGGTACCGTGGCTGGGATCGGCAAATACCGGTAAATGGGTCAACTGTTTCAGCAGTGGTATCGCATTGATATCAAGAGTATTGCGGGTGGAGGTTTCAAAGGTGCGGATTCCGCGTTCGCAAAGAATTACCTGTGAATTTCCTTCGCATAGAATATATTCCGCCGCTTGTAATAACTCTTGAATGGTGGCCGAAAACCCTCGTTTCAGTAAGACCGGTTTGTTACTCCGGCCCACCGCTTTTAAAAGCTCAAAATTTTGCATGTTTCTGGCGCCGATTTGCAATACATCCACATATTCGGTTACATAAGAAATTTGTTCGGCGGCGGTCACCTCGACCACGGTAAACAATCCGGTCCGTTCCCGGGCTTCAGCCAGATATTTCAATCCGGCCTCACCTAACCCTTGAAAACTATACGGAGAACTGCGCGGTTTAAATACCCCGCCTCGCAATCCTTGGGCTCCGTTGGTTTTAACCGCTGCCGCGATTTCTAATTGTTG
>JBJKPO010000118.1:0-5313 GCA_046706235.1 Bacillota bacterium
GCCTCGCCCGGCGTCCGATCCTAAGCTGCAAAAAGTGCCGGGTGTAAAGAGTGTTCCAATGGAAGACGATACCGTTATTTTATTCTGGGGCGAAGTCGCCCAAACAATTTCCGCTTTACTCAAGTATTCGGAGGAGGCCGGGTTTCCGGCGGACGATTTCACCGTCCGAACGGCAACCCTGGAAGACGTATTCCTGGAGTTAACCGGAAGGAGGTTGAGGGAATGAAAGGATTTTGGCTGTTGGTCGGCGCCAACGCGAAGGACATCATCCGGGACCGGATGTCGATTTTTTGGTTTATCGCCTTTCCGTTATTATTCATTTTGTTATTCGGGGCTATATTCAGCCGGGACCAAAATGCGGATAAATTTAGCGTGGGGTTGGTGATTGAGGATCACGGGCCGATGAGTATGGCGATTCAAAAAGCATTCCGGGCGGTCCCGATGTTTGAACTGCATCAAGGCAATAAAATAAAGGAATTAAACGCTTTGAAGAAAGGGAAACGTTTGATAGTGGTGGTTGTACCCCCTAATAACTGGCCGGGCATGTCTTGTGTTTTGAAACCGTTGGAGATTCCCATTTACTATGATCCGGGAAAAGTTACCACCACTCAGGCCTTAATTACTTCGGTCAAGGAACTCCTTACGGAGATCGAGCGCAAGGTTACCGGCACGCGGAAATTATTGCTAGCCAAACCTTTAAAGGCGGAGGTTGCCAATTTAAGATATATCGATTATTTTCTGCCGGGTATTTTGGCGATGTCCTTAATGCAATTGGGACTTTTCGGATCCTTGAACTTCGTGTCCCTGCGGGAACGGAAAATAATCCGGCGGCTGGGCGCGATGCCGCTGCCCCGGAGCATGATGCTCTGGAGCGAGATTGTGGTCCGCCTGGGAATGGCCATCTTTCAAACCATCATTATCGTTATATTCGGCCATATTGCTTTCGGGGTTACGGTGACCGGAAATATTCTTCTAATAATGGCGATGGTTATTTTGGGCGCGGTTGTTTTCATAGCAATGGGATATTTCCTGGTTAATTTTACTAAGACCGAGGAAAGCGCCCAGGGGGTCATCCAGTTGGTACAGTTTCCAATGATGTTTCTCTCGGGAATCTTTTTTCCGCTCGAAACAATGCCGTCTTTTTTAAAGCCGCTGGTTAATTTGCTGCCGCTTACCTACTTGGGGGACTTAATGCGGCATGTAATGGTCGGGCTGCCCAGCGCGTATGGATTCTGGACCGACTTGGCCGTGCTTTTGGGGTGGCTTGTGGTTACCTTGGGATTGGCGATCCGGTTTTTCAAATGGGATTGAGATTTTCGTATTATCTTTAATTGGACTGATGTTCTACATCGTCGATAATTCCCGCCGCTTTCATCAAGTACATGGCGTTACGGGTGGTTGAGATTCCCGGACGCAGACGGTAATCAAAGTTCAGTTGATTATTAACAAATTGTTCCTGGAAATGATAGTTTTTAACGGCGGGTTGTTCTTGCGGCAACTCCCCGAGTTCCAGGTCATGAGTGGAAACCATGCCGATTGCGCCGTTTTGAATCAGCCGTTTAATTAAAATTTTTGCCCCGGTATGCCGGTCGCGGGAGTTGGTTCCCTTGAAGATTTCGTCCAATAAGAAAAAAACGTTCCCGGATCCGGCGGTGGCTTCAACAATTGATTTAATCCGCAAAATTTCCGCGTAAAAAGTAGAGATGTTTTTTTCCAGATTATCGCTGATCCGCATGCAAGTACGGATATTAAGCGGTGAACAGCAAAATGACCTGGCGCAAACCGGCGCGCCGCAAAAAGCCAATACCAAATTGATACCGGCGGTCCGCAAGTAGGTGGACTTTCCCGACATATTTGATCCGGTAACAAGTAAGACTTTGGTTTGTTTACCGATTTGCAGGGGGTTAGTAACTCGCTCTGTTTCGGGAAGCAACGGGTGCCCGATATTGTCCGCGGTTATAAATGGAGTGCCATCGACAAAATCGGGCATAACCCATCGGGGATGATCGTACCGGATAATGGCAAGACTTGCCAACGCTTCGAACTCCGCAATTGTCTCCAGCCAATCTTTCAAAAAAGTGCCGGATTTCTTTTTCCATTGCTCCAAAGCGATTAAACATTGGTAATCCCATAAGATTACGATATTAACAATTGTATAAAACCCATTATACCGGTTATTAATCTGGTCTATAATCTTGGCTAGTTTCTTCAGCTGGGTTCCGGCTGATTGTTGACTATCGTTATATAATTTCTGTTTTAGCTTCTGTAAATAGGTTGATTGATAGTCCTTTTTTAAAATCTGCTGCAGTAAATCTCCATATAATCGGAGATTTTTTTCATACTCTCCGGCTGATACCAGGGTAATCGTCCGCTTTTTAATTCCGATTTTGAGTAATCCGTATTGAAGGAGCAACGCCAAAACAGGAATATAAAACGGAATACTTTTAGTGGAAAAATAAGCGATAATACTGCCGATTGTTAAGACCGGCAAGACGCGGATGCTAAGAATAACGGTTTTTTTCAGGAAGAAGGAACTATAATCCTTGCCCCAGTTGATTAAAAAATCGGGATTACGCATTTTGTCCCCGGCGGCTATTCCGAAAGCTAAAAACCATTGCCGCCATTTTAAATCGCCGGCTAACTCCGCTATGGCGGTTTGCCGTTCCCGGATTAACAGCGGGGAAGCGGGAGGAGCCGTTAATATTTGCCGGAGTTTTTCCCGGCCCAAATAGGTCCGGGTCGTATTAATCCATTGAAATAGCGATCCCTGGCCGAAGATGTCCAGATCCGAAGCGTAAGGATGGTTATCATCCCGAAATTCGATTCCGGTGTCCGGGAAATCGAGCCACCGGCCATCCAGCCGCCGGATGGAGTTTTCATTGATATCGTTTAAAATACTAGTGTATTTCCGGTACCAAATGACCTGGCGGTGAATTATGTCCAGGAGGATTAAGAGAAAAACTCCCAATAAAAATAATCCGCCGCCGGTCAGGAATTTTTTTAAGACCAGAAAATAGCCGGAGGTAAATAAACCAATCAAAATTACGATCAGTTTTAAAAGGACCAAGCGGTTAAAAGCCTTTTCAAGCCTGTTTAAAAATCGTTGATAGTGTTGTTTCCGTTTAGCATAGTAAATAGATTTCGACATATTGGCTCATCCTTTAAGTTATAAAATTTCCCGGTTATTCTTCAATAAAAAACGGCAACTTCCTTTATTGTCAAACAAGTTTTGTAAAGACTGTGTGAACAAGCCATTTCTATTATCTTCAATTCTCCGTGGCTTATAAAAACATGTTTAAAGCCCGGGGTCCGGTGGCAATCTAATGTAGGGTGATAACCATTTTTAACCGGCGTTTGGTGAAATCCCTGTTTGACAAATTGAACGAAGTGGAATGGAAACTGGAACGGGCTAATCTCGCCGAATTCATGAAACTTTTACAAAAACCGGCCCGTTTGATTTATTTAAATTTCATCGGCGGTTTGGCCCGCGGATTTGGAATTGCCATTGGGCTGACGATTATTACCAGCCTTTTTTTGCTGCTATTAACCAAGCTGGCCGAGTTGAATTTACCGGTAATCGGAAAATTCGTCGCCGATCTGGTACGGATCGTTAATTTTCATTTGCGGACGTATTCGTGAAAAGTGGTGAAACTCACCTTTATGAGCTTCGGGCCGTTTTTGAGTGAGAATAGGTAGAAATTGAATTAAAAACTATCGAAATCACACGAAGGCACAGAGGCACGAAGGAAAGAAGAATGAATAAAAACTTGGTGAGCTTTGTGCCTTTGTGTGAGAAATATGTTGTAGTTTAAATTAAAACATAAAGAAAGGCGATATGGGATGGATCAAGATAAATTGAATTATTTTAAGGAACGTTTATTGGAAGAGAAGCGGCGGATTGAAAAAGAATTGGAAGAATCAAGCAATTTTAATCTTAACGAGCCGCTCCGGGATTCGGTTCACGAATTATCCAGTTATGACAACCATCCGGCCGATTTGGGATCTGAAACTTTTGAACGTGAGAAAGATCTTGCCCTCAAATTGAATTTAGACGAGATCCATCAGCGGGTAGATGAAGCGCTTAAATTTATTGATCAAGGAAAGTATGGAATCTGTGAGGATTGCGGCCGGGAAATCGATCCGGAACGGTTGGAAGCGGTGCTATATACCACTCTATGCATTGAATGTCAACGTGAGGAAGAAGCGCATCATCAAAACCGGAAGCGGCCGCTGGAGGAAGAGGTTTTGGAACCGCCGTTCGGACGGACTTTCTTGGACGGAACCGATAATGTCGGCACTGACGGGGAGGATATTTGGCAGTCAGTGGCCAGGTTCGGGACATCGGACAGCCCTTCGGACTTAGGCGGAGAAAGGGATTATGAAGATATGTTCATTAATGCCGATGAACCGCAAGGGATTGTTCAGGAGGTGGAAGGAGTAATCGACTCGGATCCGGATGAATTTCCGCCTGACCCGGGTGAAACAAGAGAATGAGTGGAATAGTAAGTATTAAATATATGAATGAAAGAACAATGGCGAAAAATCGGGCTGGTGTTTTAAAAGGTTTTTATCCGGGAATGACGAATATCGTTTATGAAAATATTGATTCGGTTCTCTTTTTTCCTGATGCAAGACACCATATAAAGGAGACAAGATATGCCCTATTTTTTTATTACCATTATTATCATTTTATTGGATCAGGCGAGTAAACTGTTGATTCAAACCAGGATGACGCCGTTTCAGAGCATCGATTTTTTTAATGGTTTCATGTCGATTATGTATGCTAGAAATAGTGGGGCCGCCTTCAGCATTCTACAGTCCCAAACTGTTTTATTAATAATAATTACGGTGGCGGCATTGCTGGTGTTATGGTTTAACCGGCGCCAAATAGCAAACTACCCCCGTATATTTCAATTAGGTGTTGCGGTGGCCCTTGGCGGGGCTTTGGGAAATTTCTGCGATAGGGTCAGGTTGGGTGGCGTGGTTGATTTTATTGATTTTCATTATTGGCCGGTTTTTAACGTCGCCGACATTGCCATTGTTTCCGGGGTGGGTTTGGCCGTATTGGGATTATTAATTAATCAAAACCATTCCAAACAAGTAAAGGAACCTGCTCCAACCGAAGATTCGCATCTTACCGCTCCAGTGGCGGGCCGGATAAGGGAGGATTAACAATGACGCTTTTTAACATATTCGGATTTTCAATCCATGCCTATGGATTAATGCTCGCGATTGCTTTTGCGGTGGCGATTTTTGGAGTGGGAAGGATGGCTAAAAAGATCGATGTCAGTTTTGACAACATTATTGATCTGG
>JBJKPO010000119.1:0-14018 GCA_046706235.1 Bacillota bacterium
TATTAATACCGCCATGCGTGAGTTATTTCTTCAAATCGCTTATGGCCGGACTCAAACCGCCTTTTCCGAAAGGGTTTACCTATTGGAGCCGGCCTTGAGGATTTAGGAAAAGGTTTGCGAAGCCAGATTGGAACCATGTACAGTACTACGGGCCAAAGGACCGCGTTATTTGGAAATAGCCGAAGGTTATATCACCCGGATTGCCCTGGATGAAAACAGCGAGATTATTGGTGCGGAAGCTATCGGTGAAGGGTTGCAAGCATTTTGTATTTCGGGAACAGTAGCTGATGACCGTAAGGTAGGGCTTGGCCACGGTAATTTAGCGGCGATGCTGCTCAGGGAAGAAACCAAGTGTTTTGCATTCTTGGCAGGCCATGAGCCGTTTGCGGCTGCGGAGGGCGCCATTGGGATCGCCAAATCCGCCAATAAAGTGAGGAAAGAGCCTTTGAAAGTAGTTTTAAACGGTTTAGGGAAAGACGCCGCGCAGATTATTTCCAGGGTAAACGGCTTTACCTATGTACAGACCAAATTCGATTATTATAACGGCAAGCTTGAGATAGTCAGAGAAATTGGTTATTCGAAAGGTGAAAGAGCGAGCGAAAGTCAGGTGCTACGGCGCAGATGACGTCCGGGAGGGCGTGGCCATCATGCATCATGAAGGCGTCGATGTTTCCATTACCGGCAACTCCACTAACCCGACCCGATTTCAACATCCGGTGGCCGGAACTTATAAAAAAGAATGCTACGAAATCGGTAAAAAATATTTTTCAGTCGCTTCCGGCGGCGGGGCCGGCTTCCTATGGAATGACCGATACAATGGGCAGAATGCATTCCGACGCCCAATTCGCCGGTTCTTCATCCGTACCGGCGCATGTCGAGATGATGGGTTTTCTAGGGATGGGTAATAATCCGATGGTTGGCGCCAGTGTAGCGGTGGCAGTGGTGATTGAGGAAGCGATGACAGGGTAAGCGTCTTTTTATGTATTATATTACGATTTCATTCAAGGGGTTATCTATAATAATGATAATCCCTTTCGTGCGATAAGCAGTCGCATCCAAGGCGACCAAAAGGTTCTAACCGGAGAATGTCCCTTGTGTCACTTGGAAGTGGATGCCATATTTGCCTATTTCGATTCCATTTTATATGAATCGGTCAACGATCCGAAACTGCGCGCCAACTTGATCCGTTCCAAGGGTTATTGCCACCGGCATGCTCACTTTTTACCCGGCATGCGGGACAGCCTTGGAATAGCAATTATATATCAAGATCAATTGCAGCTATTACTCCGGCAGTTGAAGATGCAAATCATTAACTGAGAAAACTTCGTTTTCATTGGCTCTTACAATATCATTAATTGATATATTTAGCCACCGGAGTAATATTTAAAGAATTGCTCGTGAAAAAGGCATTGGTTGGAGAAAGAACCTCTGAAAAAAAAGATAAATACATTTGCCCTACCTGCCGGAGCCAGTTGGAGGCCCGCCGGCGTTATTTGGCAGTATTGATGAAAGTGGCTTTAGAAGACCCTCGATTTCGACGGCGATATCTTTCAGAAGCTGTAATAAGATCTAAACAAGAAAAAAAATAAAAAGCCCCTACCCTATAAAGGTAGGAGCTATTTGCATTAGCAAAAAAGCGAGCTCCATTGCGTAAGTCTGTGTTATGCTTTAATTCCCGCCTTATGATTTTTAATTTTGACCTTGAACCTTAATTGGAATAGCGCCAGCACGATCAGTGCTCAGCGGAGGGGTAGAGTCTTCAGTTTCCTGGACAATGACGGTACCGCCTCCGGTATCGCCTTCATTACCAAAATAAGCAGTACCGCTGCCGCCGGAAACAAGACTTAATTTAAAGGCAACAACATGAGTTTTGGTTACGGCCGCATTACTAAAGTCGAATATCGCCGCCTTAAGATCAGCCGGCGAAGTATCAGTGGAACCCGAGAAGCTTGCCGTGGCTGTGCCGATTAAGGTTCCATCAAAGGTGGAATCATGAGCCTCCAGTTGGATAGTATACGTTTCGGTAGTAGTCGCGCAAAAGTATAAAGTAACCTTCGATAAGGTGGTTCCGGGGTATGAAGTGATGTAGAAAGCGCGGCTCAGACCGTCTGCGGCGCTGCCTGCCGCCGGTATCGGATAATCAATTAAAGTTATGATTGCCGGCGTTGGTGTCGGTGTCGGCGTAGGCGTAGGCGTCGGACCGCTTCCCCCGCCACAACCGGTTAACGCGACGGCTAATGCCAAAATGATCATCGTCCCCAATAGAAATAGTTTTTTCATGACTTTATCTCCTCCAATAATTTATGTTACTTTTAAGCTTCATGATTTATTCCTAATCTCTTCGGTGTAATATTATCTTATCCCAAAATCAAGAAATATTCAATGTGCTCCACTTAGAATTGAAAAAGAAGGTTATTGAAAGAAACCAACGAATTTAAATAAACATCCGAGTCAAAAGTAGTTTGAAAAAGGCGTAATAATTTTGTAATGATAATAATGATAATTTGGTAAGGAATAATCCATTGAAAAAATATTTAATTATTATTCTATTATTACTAGCTGCCGGATCGGCGTATAGTATTAATGCCAAAGTTAAACCGCAATGGGTACCTCCGTTTCAACCAACCCGGGATGGTGATAAATCGGTCTTCGAAAAAGGTATACTGTACCGCCGCGCGGGATGTGTTCCCCAGTTGCAAATCACCGGCAGCCATTATGAAATGGGTAAACAATACGGGGTTTTATTAAGTTCCGAGATAAAATATACGGCCGATTCCCTGGAGCGAATGTTGGTCACTGTCGCTCAAAACAAGCACATTCCCACCTGGTTCGTCAGGTTCTATGTGAAACAAAAAGCCGGGGGAATCGCCCGGAGGCTGCCCCGCCGTTTTTTGGATGAGATGCGCGGAATGGCGGAAGGTTGCGGAATACCATACGATCAAATTTTAATGGTGAATATGATCTATGATATTTTCAGGCTGAAAGGTTGCACCAGTATTTTAGCGAAAGGCCCCGCCGGTGAAATTTTTCACGGCCATACGACCGACATTGGTTGGGGCAACGATTGGCCGGAAACAATCCTGGTCCAATACCGTCCAACCGGATACCATAACTTTACTTCGATTACGTGGGCCGGTTTTAGCGGAACTCAAAGCGCTTATAATTGTCATGGTTTGTGTTACAGCGAGGATACGTTATGCGCCAAATGGAAAAATCCAAAAGGCTTTTCGGTTAATTTTCTGGCAAGAATGATCATGGAGGAATGCAAATCCCTGGAAGAGACCATTCCTTTCTTTGATAAATATAACACCATCAATGGGGAAGCTTTGGTATTAAGCGATATCAAGAACGGCGCCGGCCGGATTGTCGAGACTACTCCCGCGGCGCCGGTTCGCTGGGCGGATACGCCTTTGAAGGAGAATATGCTTTGGGGAATCAATCAGTATTTAAACCGGGAAATGGCGGAGGATCTACAGGATAATCTTGAAGCCGACAACGGTTTTAATAGTGGACGGACCCGCATTCTTAATCATTTTCTTGCCAATAATCATCTAAAAAATAGTTTGGACCAAGTAGTTGCGATATTACGGTCGTCAGTCGGGCCGGACGGTAAAGACTACGCCAAAAATGCCTATCAGGAAGGCATTTGTAACGCCTCTACCCAACAAATGCTGATTTACGATCCGAAGGGTACGGGGCTTTATCTGGCAACCGGACCCTATTATGCCTCCCGAAACGATATCTGGTATTACCCGGGCAATTTCACGGACCCTCCTTTTCATTATCGGGATCCGACCCCCCTTGATCCGGTTTTGAAAGAATCCGGTCAATTATTGAACTCAATAATCTCCTGGAACGATTCGTATTCGGGATGGAGCCGTCTGGCTCAAAAATATCCTAATAAAGCCTTTCTGCAAATATATGCCGGACGCGCCGCGTTAAGAATGGGAAACATGGAATTCTGGTCCGAACGAATGCAACAGGCGTACCGTTTGGAACCGGATTTTCCGGAACACCGGATCGAGGCCGCCATGGCCGGGTATTATCAAAAAAATTACCGGCAGGCGATTGAATTATTAAAACCGGTTAATATCGAAACCCTTTCATCACGGTATTATAAGGCTTTATACCTGGCATTACTTACAAAATCGTATCGGATGATTGATGAAAATGAGTTGGAGCGGTTATACAACGACAAATTACGGACTTATTTAACTGAAAATAAACCGCTAAAAAAATGGTTGAAAAAGTATCTAAAACGATATACGCGGCATATTTAAAACCGGTTTTGGATGAATTGTTCCGCCCGGCGGATCTGTTCCTCGGTGACTTGAGCTGTCACGCCGTTAAACAACGGACTCTTCCAGCCCAATTGGGCCCATTTGGGCGCCGCCAAACCGTTAAAAGGGAGAATTTCAATCCGTTCCAGACGCGGTTGCATTTTCGCCAAAGCAACTAATGCCGTTAACGCTTCCGGACCGTCGGTCCAACCGGGAATCAACACATAACGGGCGACAACCGGCTTGGGGATCTCCGCCAGCGCCATCCAATTGGCCGGGATTTCCCGGTAATTACCTTTAATTATTTTTTCCGGGTTCAGGGGATGTTTGATCGAAAACATCACCAAGTTGGCAGCGCCGGCGATTGTAATAAACCGGTCGGTTGGGCCCCATCCCGAGGTATCCAGCGCAACATGCCAGCCCGCTGCCTTGGCGTTTTGGATCAAATCCAGCGTGAATTCCGGTTGAAATAAAGGTTCGCCGCCACTCAAGGTCAATCCTGGAGTCCGTAAAAAAGGCCGAAACCTCTCCAGCCGGCGCAGTAATTGTTCGGCCTCAATTTCCTCGCCGCCCTCCGGCTCCCAGGAGTCCGGGTTGTGACAAAATATGCAGCCAAGCGGACAACCCTGTAGAAATACCACGCACCTTGCGCCTGGACCGTCCAGAGTGCTGAAGCTTTGAATTGACTGAATACGTCCTTTCATAGTTTTCTCCTTGAAAACTAGTCAAATGTCTAATGTTAATTCTTAAAGCCGTTCATAAATCGTCCTCTCAATTACCTCCAACTGTTGCTCCCGGCTGAGCCGGCAGAAGTGAACCGCATAACCGGAAACGCGTATCGTCAGGTTGGGATACAATTCCGGGTGTTCCATGGCGTCAATCAGAGTTTCCCGGCTATAGACATTAACATTGATATGATGGCCATATGCACCGAAATACCCATCGATTAAACCGGTCAAATTTTGAGAGCGTTCCGCGGCGTCATTACCCAATGCCCGTGGAGTAATCGAAAAGGTATACGAAATGCCGTCCCGGCAAATATCGTAAGGGAGTTTGGCGACCGAGCGCAAAGCAGCCACCACTCCGGATTGCTCCCGGCCGTGCATCGGATTGGCGCCGGGCGCGAAAGGTCTTCCACCGGAACGGCCGTCAGGTGTGGGGCCGGTTTTTTTCCCATATACCACATTGGAAGTGATGGTCAATACCGAAAGAGTGGGAACGGCATTCCGGTAAATCGGTTGCCGCAACAGGGAGGAATAAAAATATCGTAATACCCGCACCGCCAGTCCGTCAACCCGGTCATCGTCATTTCCGAAACAGGGATACCGGCCTTCGATTTGAAACTCCTTCGCCAAGCCGGATTCGTCGCGAATTACTTTCACGCGGCTGTAGCGAATCGCGCTTAAAGAATCGGCGATCACCGAAAGGCCCGCCACTCCAAAAGCCATATACCGCCATGGATTTGAGTCGATCAGGGCCATTTGAACCCGTTCGTAATTATATTTATCATGCATGAAATGAATACAATTCATGGTACGGCTATATAAAACCGATAGCCATTGCAGGACAAGCTCGTAATTACTCCATACCTGGTTCCATTCCAGGTATTCACCTTCAAGAGCGGGGACCTCCAAAACCTGCTCCCCGGTGAATTCATCCCGGCCGGCATTTATCGCTAATAATAACGCTTTGGCCAAGTTTACCCTTGCCCCGAAAAATTGCATATCCCGGCCGATCCGGGTAGCCGAAACGCAACATGAAATAGCGTAATCGTCGCCAAATATCGGCCGCATCTATTCATCATTTTCAAATTGCAAGGCGTAGGTGGGGATCGCCAACTCGCCACAAAACGAACGGAAGGGTTGTGGCAGCCTGGGACTCCACAATACGGTTAAATTTGGTTCTGGGGCCGGGCCGAGATTTCGCAAGGTCTGTAACCAGCGGTAATCGGTTTTGGTAACCAGGCTGCGTCCGTCTTCGCCCATTCCGGCCAAAGACTCGGTAACCCAGGTGGGATCTCCGGCGAATAATTCGTCGTATTCCGGGGTTCGTAAATGCCGGACCAGGCGTAATTTGATAACCAATTGGTCGATTAATTCCTGGGCTTCCTCCTCATTGATAGTTCCTTCCCTGAGATCTCGCTCAATAAAAATATCGAGGAACGGACTGTTATGCCCTAAGGACATTGCGGCGCCATTTTGTTCCTTGATGGCGCAAAGATATCCCATATAAAGCCACTGGACGGCTTCACGGGCATTGGTTGCCGGTCTTGAAATATCGCATCCGTAAGTTTTTCCAAGTTCAGCCATTCGTTCCAGGGCCCGTACCTGGTCGGCGATATCTTCCCTAAGGTGAATGGTGGCATCGTCGATGTTATCCATGGCATTCAAGTCGTTAATTTTTTGCGCCATCAAGCGGGCGGTTCCGTAAAGGGCGACCCGGCGGTAATCGCCGATCAATCTACCCCGGCCGTAAGCGTCCGGCAGTCCGGTGATAATTCCCAACTTGCGCGCCTGGCGCATTGCCGGGGTATAAATCCTAAAAATTGCTTCGTTTTGAGTACGCCGGTACCGGGTGAAAATTTTTGCCATGTTTTTATCCGGGATAACCTCCCGGGCTTGACAGGCGGCTTCCACCATCCGCCATCCTCCCCAGGGATTTACCATTCGTTTTAAAGGCGCATCGGTTTGCAAGCCGATGATAACTTCATTGGGCCGGTCGATAAACCCGGGCGGCCAGGCGGTAATACCCGCCACCCGTTTGGTATCAATCGCCAGCACTCCACCGGCCGCTTGTTCCTGCCGCATCAGTTCCCGGCATTTTTGCCATAATTTTTGAGTCCGCGATGAAGGACCGGTCAAAAAAGAGGCATCGCCGTAATATGGTTCATAATTATCGCGGATAAAATCAGCGACATCGATCCGGGTTTGCCAACCCCGGCCTTGAAAGTCGCGCCACGGATCCATGAATATCACTCCTTTTTATGAAACAGTATGGTATTATAAAATACAAAAAGCCGCCCTGGCAATTAAGCTTTTGCCCAGGCGGCCGGCGTTTTTGTTCCGCATTTCCCCGTGGTGACCCACTCAAGTGTCGAATTAAACGGTTTCGTACACTTTTCTATCCGCCAGTCATGCGGTATTATTTAATCCTCGATCCGGCAAGTACATTTAAATTTTCTTGAAATACAAAGTAAAATTTGCCGGATCGGGTTTATCTACTAAATCCGGCAAGTCCCTATTTAGAAAGATTTTTAAGTTACTTGCCGGATTCAGGTTAATTTGATTTTATCAAACAGATAGTGGTTTCGTCAAGGTTTAAAGAGTTTTTAAATTTAACCGGTTAATATTTTACTTGCCGTAATTTAGTGTGAATGGCAGGATATTGTCGATATATGCCGTATTATATAAATAGGCTATTTTGCCGGAAGATCATCGGGAGGAAATAATTCATGTTGAATAATCCGCTATTAAATGTGATATTAGCGGCAATAATCACCGGAGTTTTCCTGGGCGTTGTTAATTATTTTCTGGCTAAAAAAGAAGGCGCAAAAATATTCGCACCGCGTTATATCGTATCATTCGCCGTTTTATTGGTGCTATATTCCGGATTATTTGTTTATCTTCAGTATACCTGCGACCATAAAATCGCGGTAATGAAAGAAACCCAAAGGCAGCGCATCCTGGCAATGGAGGAAACCCAGAAACAACGTATTACTGAAATCGAAACCGGGTACGCCAAGGAAATCGCCCTCCTGGAATGGAAAAACAAAGTATTTACTTCCAACGCCCAAATGAAAAAATCATTAAACCAAGCAGCCGCCGATTACCGGTTGAGTCCGCAGGAAATTAAAATGTGGCGCGGAATCGCCGAAAACAATACCATTGAAAAACTGATTCCGAAACGAAATACCAATGAAGTACTTTCCGAATATCAAAATCGGTTAAAAACGAGCCTTGCCCAGGTAAAATCCGGACAAACCCTGATGACTTCCGATATTCGGATGTTAGCCGATAATATTAATACAATCCGGTTGATTGGTAAAGAGTATGAAAAAGTATTAGATTCCTTCAGGGACCTATATAACAGTATCGAGGCCAATCCCGGCAGCGAACCGGCGATGCCCAAACAAAAGAAGTTTTTGTTTTTCCCGATCAAAACCAAGGAATACAATAAATTGTTGAATGAATATTACGAAGCAAAAGGTAATTCCAGCGCGATGACCCAAGTCGCGGCCAAACTGAAACTTACCATTGAAAAGGCCGAATCCGAATTTAAAGCAATCAATGCAAAATTTGAAGAAAACCTGTCTTTTGTAGAAAACACTTCCGATTCAATTACTTTTAACGCCGAAAAATTAGCGAATTTAATTGACTCCGCCATTAGTGAAGCCAATATCATTCATGAATCGGAACGTAACACCAACAATATCCGGATCAACCAATCCCGGAAAAATTAATATCATTTTTTCACACCGCTTTTAGTTTTGGTTATCGTCCGGAACAAGGTGACGTTCTTTAAATTCCTGACCGCATTTCGGACAGCTATCGATGGCATTCCCTTTATTGTCGTAAAAAACGATGCCGTTTCGCAAAGTGGTGGCGGTCACGGTATACCTGCAATTATCACAAGATTTCAACACTTAAAATTCCTCCTCGTTTACTTTTTCACGATCGTAAATTCTGAAACTATCTTTTTAAGTTGATAATCTGTCCCTCTCATTTAATTAATAATTGATTTTACGGCTGAAATCAAGTCCCCAATTTCGCTATATTTATTCATTTAAGCGGTTTCACCCATGTTTATTTTCATATTAAAGCATTTGGCAATCTATTAAGCCGGTGGCAAAAGAAGTCCGCCTCTTTATGAAAATAGCCTAATAATCTAGGATTATTAATAATCTAGGATTATTAATAATCTGGGATTCTTACTGTATTGTTTTAGATAAATTTATCCACCGGAGTAATAGTAACCATTTTATTCCGGTTTACTTATGAATTTATAATAGCAAACGGAGGAGAGAGCATGGAAAGAGTAGCGGTCGAGAAATTACATCCGGGAATGATTTTGGCAAGGTCGATCTTCTTGGCGGACGGCCGGATCTTGTGCCGTAAAAAAGCCGAGATTTCGCAAACGGCGATCACTAAGTTTAAAGAATTACGTTTACCGGCAGTTTATGTTATTTCCCATCCCGATGATAATACCACCCGCGATCCGGTTTCCGATATTACCCGTTCGGATTTGATGCTGGGATTATCGAAACTAAGTTCCGATCTCCGGGTAAATCAAAATGTCAATTTATCTTATTGTAATAAGGCTTTACAAAATTTGATTGACGAAATCCTTGAAAATCAAAGTATTATACCGATGATAAATGAAATTAGAATACTTAACGATTATATTTTCAGCCATTCCTTTAATATTGTATTTATAGCGGTTAAGATTGGAATTTACCTGGGTTATGACCGCTTAAAACTACTTGATTTAGCTTTAGGAGCTTTTTTACATGACCTGGGGATGACCAGAATTTCACCTGAGATCCTGGGTAGAGTCGGAGGATTAACCCCGGAGGAAACCAAAATTATCAGGACTCATCCCAAGATTGGTTATGATCTGGCGCATCAAATCACCGATATACCCAAAAACGTTCTCCAGGTGATTTACCAGCATCATGAACGGTTAAACGGCAGCGGTTATCCAAAAGGAATCAAGGGCGATGAGATTGGCGAGTATACTCGAATTATAATGGTGGCGGATGTTTTTGACGCAATGACTTCTGAAAAACTTTACCGGAAAGCCAAACCGGTCACGGAAGTAATCGATTACCTGACAAGTTTAAAGTCGATTGAATTCGATCCGGAGGTTATCGCCGCGTTAATAAAGATTTATGAACCAAAATAAAACAACTAATTTGTTAATAATTTTCATTTTACGGCAGGAAAATGAATGCTAAAAAAAGAAATTGATAAAATGAAATAAACATAACATGTTTTTTCCGAAAGGAGACCCTGTGGACTCTATTAGTCATTTTATTGATTTTGTGATACATTTGGATCGTTATTTAAATGATTTAATTCTTTTTTTTGGTCCGGCGGTATATTATATCCTGTTTTTAGTTCTTTTTTGTGAAACAGGATTGGTTATTACTCCTTTTTTACCGGGAGATTCATTGTTATTTATGTTGGGCGCTTTTGCCGCTTCCGGTGTCGGCGGATTAACTTTAAGATTATTGTTTATTGTTTTATGGTTGGCAGTAATGATTGGTGATTCCACCAATTATTGGATTGGTTATTTTACCGGAGTTGAAATCCTCGGCAAACAAAAATTACGGTTTATCAAGAAGGAACATCTCGAACGGGCGCATCGTTTTTATCAAAAATACGGCGGCAAGACAGTTACCATTGCCCGGTTTATCCCAATCATCCGTACATTTGCGCCGTTCGTGGCCGGAATCAGCCGCATGAAATATAGCCAATTTATTGTTTACAGCATTTTCGGAAGCCTGGGATGGATTGCGATTTTTTTGTTGGGAGGATTTTTTCTCGGAAAACATTTCGAACACAATTTTAGTTTGATTGTGATTACGATTGTATTAATTTCATTAATCCCGGTGTTCTTCGAGTATATTCATCAACGCCAACAAAGTAATAAACAATTCAATAAAAACGTATAGGAGCAATTATTTTGCTAGATCATGGAGGATACCGTCACTTTGCAAAAATTACTCTCGATATGGTTGATGGTAATCGGTTTGATTGTCGTTACGGCGGTCATTACCGGGGTTCAGGTTTTTTGGTGGCAACAAGCGACGGCTAAAACCGAGCAACAAAAATTACTTCAAAAAATAAACCGTCTCCAGAACGAAATTAAACTTTTAAAGGATAATCACGGGCAGTTGCCGCAACCGATTACCAAGCCGCTCGGACCTCCGAAAAATCAAAGTTTTCAAGGCTTATTGGCTGGAAAAGACGCCCGTGCGATTATCGCTTTAAGTCAAAAAGATATGCAAAGTCTGGCGTCTTTGATTCATCCCGTTAAGGGCGTCAGGTTTTCACCGTATTTATCAATCGACCCCAAGACGGATCTTGTTTATAACACCGCTCAACTTATGGTTTTTTTTCGGGACCACCGGAAACATACCTGGGGTTATTATGAAGGAACATCAACCGCTATTAAATTAACCAATGAAGAGTATTACAAGTTGTATCTGTATGACGCCGATTACGCGCATGCCGTTAAAACCCGTTTAAATCCCGAACCGGATAATATTTTAATCACCGGTAATATTTTTGAGGTTTACCCAAAGGGAATCGTGGTGGAATACCGTTTTCCGCAAGATACAAACCAGAATAACACGGTTTGGCGAAGTTTAAAACTGGTGTTTGAACCCGAAGGAAAAACTTGTTTCCTGGTTGGAATCATTCACGATCAATGGTGATATCAACGATGCGCTAAAATTTTTGACGTTGCATAGTTGCATATAATAAAGGAATAGCCAAAAAATTGTCGAAATAACGGGTAAATCCCGTTTTTTTATTGAAGAACCATTTTTGAGGTGGATCAATGGCTAAAGCTACTCCCATGGTTCAGCAATACCTGGATATTAAAAAAAATTATCCCGGTTGTATTTTATTTTTCCGTTTGGGCGATTTTTACGAAATGTTTTTTGAGGATGCGGTCCTCGCCTCCCGGGAATTGGAAATCGTTTTAACCGGCCGCGATTCGGGATCGGAACGAATTCCAATGTGTGGTATTCCATATCACTCGGTTTCCGGATATTTGGCTAAACTATTAAATAAAGGTTACAAGGTGGCGATTTGCGAACAGACCGAGGATCCAAAGAGCGCTAAGGGACTGGTCGAACGGGGCGTGGTCCGGATTGTTACCCCGGGTACGGTGTATGAAGAATATATTTTAAAGGATAAAGTTAACAACTATTTAGCGGCTGTCGCCCTTGAAAAAAAGGACTGGGGACTGGCTTACGTGGATCTATCCACCGGCGATTTCAAAGTCATTCAGTTTTCCAAAGGCGAGATTCATCATTTGATTACGGAATTGGTCCGGATTAAACCCGCCGAATTATATATCCCGGAAAACAGCCAGACTGAGTTCAACCGGATTTCTCAATTAACCGATACTTTAATTACCACCGGTTCTCCTGATGTTTTTCAATTTGCAAAAGCATACCGGAGTTTAACGGAACATTTCGGGATCCAGAACCTTAATGCCTTCGGCTGTGAGGAGTTGCCGGCGGCAATTATCGCCGCGGGAGCGGTCCTGCAATATTTATATGAAACTCAAAAAAACGCTTTATTACATATCCGTAAAATATGCCGTTATGAAATCGGCTCTTTCATGAGTTTGGATCCGGCCACCCGGCGCAACCTGGAACTTACTAAAACGATTCGTTCCGGTGATACCAACGGAAGTCTTTTATGGGTTTTAGATCAAACCGTTACTTCCATGGGCGGTAGAATGCTTCGTTCCTGGATCGAACAACCGTTAACCGGTATTGAAGCAATCGGCGAACGTCAAGCGGTGGTCACCGATTTCACTTTACAGTTGGAGATCCGGGAAACCTTACGGGAGTTACTGGCCGGTACTTACGATTTACAGCGAATTCTGGCTAAATTAGCCGGGAATACCGCTAATGCCCGTGATTTACTGGCGTTGAAAAACACGCTTAAACAAATTCCGGCTATCAAGGATTTATTAGTGAGCCTTAAAGCAACGCGGGCGGTTTATTTAAGGGAATCCCTCAATTCATTAACTGATTTGACGGAATTATTGACGAATAGTCTGCGGGATGATCCGCCGCCGACCATCCGGGAGGGTGGCATGATTAAGCCTTCATTCCATGAGGCTTTGTCAAATTTTTTAAATGCGAGTTCCAGGGGAAAACAATGGGTGGCGGAGTTGGAACAAAAAGAACGGGAGCGCACCGGTATCAAATCGTTAAAGGTTGGCTTTAACCAGGTTTTCGGTTATTATCTGGAGGTTACCAATACCAATTTGAATCTGGTTCCGGCGGATTATATTCGCAAACAGACCCTCGCCAATGGAGAACGTTTTATCAATCAGACTTTGAAGGAATATGAAGACTTGATTTTAAATGCCCATGAAAAAAGTATTGCTTTGGAATACCAACTTTTCTTGGAAATCCGGGATGCAGTTTTGGATCGGATTGATGCTTTACAGGCTAACGCCATGATTTTAGCCGAATTGGACGCTTTACTCTCTTTAGGAGAAGTGGCGGTGCGGAATAATTATGTACGTCCGGCTTTGAACGATAATGGAACAATTTTAATTCTTGACGGCCGGCATCCGGTGATCGAACAAATGCTTCAAAATAATAGTTTTGTTCCGAATGATACCTTGCTTAATCTAAAAGAGCACCGTACCCAAATCATTACCGGGCCTAACATGGCCGGAAAATCCACTTACATGCGGCAGGTTGCTTTAATTGTATTAATGGCCCACATCGGCAGTTTTGTTCCGGCAAAGTCGGCCGATATTTCATTGCTGGATCGTATTTTTACCCGGGTGGGCGCATCGGATGATCTGGCCACCGGACAAAGTACTTTTATGGTTGAAATGAATGAAGTGGCCTATATCCTAAACCATGCCACCAATCGTTCCCTGGTAATCCTGGATGAAATCGGCCGGGGTACCAGCACCTTTGACGGTCTGAGTATTGCCCGTTCAGTAGTTGAATTTATCAACAACCAAGCCCGGATT
>JBJKPO010000120.1:0-4858 GCA_046706235.1 Bacillota bacterium
CCCCAGAGCGACCCAATAACCGTTTTTCATTCCTTCCAGGTTTCCGGAAACAGTAAAATTACCTTCCCGGTAAGCCTTGATTTCAATTGAGAATTGAAGCGACTCCGCTTTCCGGTCCCGGTCGGCATCGACTAAATGAAATACCCCCGGCACTCCCAGTTCCACTTGCTGATCAAGAGCTACATCAGTGGGTTCGGCGATACTCGGTACGAAAAACACCAGAAAGATAACGATTATTGTTAAAAAAACGAACATCTTCTTAATCAAAAAAATCACTCCAAATGTTTTACAAGCGCATCCACAATTGTTATGTCCCGGGCAGGCGCTTGATACACTTTATGGAGTTAAGTTCGAGTTTCTTATTTAACAATCCTTTATGTAATATTCGCCAGTTACACCAATCGCTTCATTAAAGCGATAACTTGGATCCGATCGATGGGTTTTAAGATAAAATCCAGGGCACCGGCCCGCAAGCCTTCCAGAATCATTGCCTTTGATGTTCCGGTACTGCAGATAATTACTTTCACATTGGGATCTAATTTTTTAAAATACTTAATCGAGTCAATCGCATCCCATCCGGGCATATATAAATCCTTAATGACCACTTCGGGATGGAAACGTTCGAATTTTAACTCCGCTTCCTTAACAGTGCCGGCTTCATAAACATCGAAACCGGCCGTAAGGAGGCAATCCTTTAAAATTGCGCGTACCAAGGGTGAATCATCGACAATAAGTATACTCATTAAAATGCCCCTTAAAAGCGGTGTGTTAGCTAAATACAGGGTTTTTTACACCACTTTTAGTATACTATTCCCCAAACTCCCGTTGGATCATTAATAATCATAATAACGAAATTGAATTATCTTCCCGGCCATGAACCTGGTAAGTCCAATTTTTTCCATAATTATTATCCCAATTTTGGGCGTCGTCTCTGAAACAGAAATGAAAATGAGACGGCTCATCAACCTGAATGGTAACCGACCATCCGCCGTCTTTAGTCTTTTTCATCGGAACATCAAGAACCTTTTCCCAAGCTTCTTCTCCAAAACCGGCATGAAGATATACTTTATTGGCCTGGGAATCGGCTAAGATGCCTTTGTATTTAATTTTTAGTTCTTCACCAAGTGTAATTGGAACCGGCTCCAAAAAAATCCCATCTACAACTTCCTCAACAAGCTTCTTACGCGGCATAATTGTAAACCTCCTAATATAATTTTGTAATCTTAGTATGCCCCGTTGATGAGTTGCTTAATCATTTCCATTACATTTTCAAGCGGTTCAAATGAAGAAATAACTGAAACAGGAATCGTAAAGTCCGGGCAAGAATAACCGTAGCGGTTAAACCAAATGACTTTTATTCCACAGTTAAAAGCCCCGATAATATCTGTCAACCATGAATCGCCTATCAGCAGAACTTCTTCGGATCCAGCGCCAGCTAATTGCAATGCTCTTTCAAAGATTCCAGCGTCCGGTTTCCGTATCCCAATTTCCTCCGATATTAAAACAAAATCAAATAAATGATGTAAATTACAAATGCGAAGTTTTTCGTGCTGAGCTTCCATAAATCCGTTGGTAACCACACCAGTCCTAATTCCTTCGTTTTTAATAGATAACAAGAGATTGCTAACCCCGGGAACAGCCCGGCGATTGGCTTCGTAAATTTCGTTATAAACGCGGGAAGCCGTCACGGCCTCTTCCATACTTAAATTTATTCCGTACAAATTCCCGAGTAGCCGGATTCTTTTGATCCGCGCATCTTCAAGTGTTACACGGCCGTCAAGTACTTGATAATAGCTTTGTAGAAGCAACCGTTCATGCTCTTTTTCCAATTCCTCAATGGTAATATAAGTCAATTGTGAATATAAGGTTCCGAGTGCCCGTAATCCGCAACGGCGGCTATATTGATGATCAAACAGCGTATCATCCAAATCAAACAAAACTGTTTTCAGCAATAAATACTCCCTTTCAAAACCGATATTTTTTGTTCAGTCAGGTGCTTTTTTAGAATCAATATATTCGATACTGTTCATTATTCTTTTATGATTAAAGTAACGCTTGAACTTCGCCCCTGATCATCCTGGCAAACCACTTGATGCCGCCCGGCTTTTGGTATGAAAAAAAGCTTATCCCCCGGTACTACGGTTCCATACAAAATACCATCAATAAACCAGTATAGTTTATGGGCATCACCGGCGGCGGCCGCGTCCAGACAAATTTTTTGATACTTCAGGGAAACTCCTTCCCGCAATTGATACTCATAATCAGCCAACGGCGATCGAATCACCGGCGCCGGCCCCGATGTTACTTGCCGCCATTCAGGCAATAACGGCGGCAGCCGGTCGATGGAACGTCCGTTCCGTTCAAGCCACAGGGCTACCCGCGGCGGCCATTTGATGTAAGTCATTTTTCGTATTTTTTGAGGGATTGATTGATAATGAGGCGGAATCCGGTAACCGGTCCGTGCGTCCAATAGCGCCACCTGATGAAATTGGCACTCCCGATCCGGTGAAGCATTGGTCAGATATAATTCCCGGACTAAATTCCGGCAGTATGGACCCGGATTTTGCCCGCTCAAGGCGCAAACCTCCCTGGTTTCAACTTCCGGAGGTTGTTCAAACCATTTATTTTGAGCAGATTGTTTCACTTTATTAAAAAGATCGAATAATAATGGAGCGGCTGTTTCGGCTCCGGCAATCCCCGGCCGGCCTTCCCCATTAAAATTGCCAATCCAGACCCCAATGGTATAATAAGGGTTATATCCAATGCTCCAGGCATCCCGGCGCCCGTAAGACGTACCGGTTTTCCATGCCACTTTCGGCAACGAGGTAAATTTCCAGCATGCCGGTAAATCGGGACGGTTGACCTCGGTTAGAATATCGGTGATAATATAGGCAGCTCCGGGGCTTACCAGTTTCGTAGTCAAATTGGGCGCTTGTCCCTTTAACAAACAGGGCAAACAATAATTGCCCCTGCAGGCCAAGGCCGAATAAAGCGATGTTAATTCAAGCAGATTAACCTCGCAACCCCCGACCGCGATGGTTAATCCGTACCGGTCATTGGAAGCAATGGTTGATAAATTGGCTTTGCGTAATAGCTGGTAAAGGCCATCATCATTACCCAACTCAGCTAAAAGATTGATAGCCGGGATATTTAACGAGCGTTTCAAGGCCTCCCGGGCCGAAACCAACCCGTTATTGGTTCGATCGTAATTTTCGGGACAATACCCGGCGAAATCGATGGGAACATCCTCTAAATAATGCTGTGGCGTGATCAAACCCCGTTCCAATCCCAAAGCGTAAACAAACGGTTTCAGGGTTGAGCCGGGGGAACGCGGCGCTAGAAAACCATTTACCTGTCCTTGATCCGATTGATTGTTAAAATCAGCCGAACCGACCGCCGCGATTAATTCATGAGTTTTGTTTTCCAGGATCACTACCGCGCCATTGGTAATCCCCTCGGAATGAAGTCTTTTAATATAAGCCGCCAGCAAGTTTTCCGCCAGTACTTGAGTTGAGAGCTTGATTGTGCTGAAAATACGCGCTTGATCCGGGAACCGGCGCTTAAGTTCATAACAAAGATGAGGAGCTGTTTTCGGCCAAGCCAGTCTGGTCCCCGGTACCTCCTCAGCCAAAGCCTCCTGATATTCCTTTGCCGTTAAAACTCCACTCAGAAATAATTTCTTTAATAAACTATCACGGGCTTTTTTAGCGCGTTCCGGGTGAAAATCAGGCCGCAATACTGTGGGTGAATTCGGTAATACCGCTAGTAAAGCGGCTTCCCCGCAACTAAGCTGGGCCGGTTCCTTACCGAAATATAACCAGGAAGCCGCCGCTATCCCTTCAATGTTTCCCCCATACGGGGCAATATTGAAGTAGATTTCCAGCAGTTTCCTTTTGCTGAAGCGCTGTTCCAGTTGAAAAGCCCGGAAGATCTCAATCAATTTATGATAATAGGTCCGCTTTTTGGGTTCCATAATCCGGGCTATTTGCATGGTTAAAGTAGAACCGCCGTAAACCACCCGGCCTGCGGCGGCGTTATTTTGCAACGCCCGGACCATGGCAACCGGATTAATCCCGGGATGCCAGAAAAACCAACGATCTTCATATTTAATTAAAAGTTTTTGAAGTACCGGCGATATTTGGGGTAACGAAGTGCGAATCCGCCACATACCGTCCCCGGAAGTAAAAGCATATATTAGTTTTTGATCCCGGTCAAACACCAAAGTTGATGATGCCCGGAACAAACGGTGGCGGGGCAAGGGGATCGTCCAAATAAAAAACTCAAAAAGGAGGAAAGAAATAAGCAGAATTATTCCAATCCTCCGTACCGGCTTATTCAGTTGGGCTAAAATAACTTGAAATTTCGGGAGTAAATTTGAAGCGAAGTTTATTGCACCCCCACCGGCGTCTCGTCCCCGATCAGCACAGCCTTGCGTGACAGGTTGATCCGGCCTTGTTTGTCGATCTCAACCACTTTTACCATAATCTCATCACCGGGATTCACCACATCCTCCACCTTGGCCACGCGCTCCTTGGCCAATTGGGAAATATGTACCAAACCTTCCTTGCCCGGCAGGATCTCCACGAAAGCCCCGAAATTCATCAACCGGGTAACCTTGCCGAGATATACGGCGCCTACTTCCACATCGCTGGTAAGCCGTTTGTTAATTGCCTGGGCCTTCTCACCGGCTTTGGTATCGATAGCGGCGATAAATACTCGGCCGTCATCTTCAATGTCTATCTCCGCGCCGGTTTCCTCCACAATTTTCCGGATAATCTTGCCACCTGGTCCGATCACGTCCCGAATCCGGTCCGGATCGATCGAAAACCGGATAATTCGCGGCGCATAGGGTGAAAGG
>JBJKPO010000121.1:0-2444 GCA_046706235.1 Bacillota bacterium
GACCATATCGTAATAATTTTGTAAAATCTCGGTCCGGTGGACCGAGATTTTACAAAATTATTACGATATGGTCATTGTCGATGAAGCCCACAAATTAAAAAGCACCGGCACCCAAAACTGGCAATTCGTCAACGGCATTCAAAAAAAATACTTCCTGCTTTTGACCGCGACTCCCCTGCAAAACGATTTAAAAGAACTCTTTAATCTGATTACCCTGCTTCGGCCCGGTCAACTCGGTTCATACCGTAATTTTAAAAGCAAGTATACCTTGGATAAACGGACCCCCCAAAACGCCCCGGAACTTAAAAATCTCCTCAGCGAAGTTATGATCCGCAATAAACACGGGGCCAATATGGGGTTCACCAAACGCCATGTCCAAAATATCCCGGTAATCCCGAGTGATTTGGAAAAAAGTCTTTATGCGCAAGTATCTTCTTTTATCCGCAACGGTTTCCAAAGCGTCAAAGGGATAGGCGCCTTGCCATTACTTACTTTACAACGGGAGATCTGCTCCAGTACTTTCGCAGCGGTGCTTACCCTGTTTAAAATGTCCCAATCAGTTGATGAAACGGCTGTCTCTCCGGATGAAGCGGCCGCATTATTTCAGTTAACCCAGCAAGTGAAGGAAAATAGCAAAATGAAAGTTGTGGAGGAACTGGTCCGTAAGACCCCGGAAAAAGTCATTATCTTTACCGAGTTCCTGGCAACCCAGAGTTATATCCGGACCCGCCTCGAACAAGCCGGTATTTTAACCCTGGCCTTTGACGGCAGTTTATCCGCCAATCGCAAGGAATTCGTCAAATATGAATTTAAAGACCGGCCGGGATACCGGGTCATGGTCTGCACCGAATCCGGCGGCGAAGGAATAAACTTGCAATTTTGCAATACCATGATTAATTATGACCTGCCCTGGAACCCGATGCGGCTTGAACAACGCATCGGCAGAATCCATCGCCTCGGCCAGACCCGCGAAGTTTTTATTTACAATCTGTATACCAAGAATACTGTCGAGGAACACTTAATCCGGCTATTAAGCGAAAAGGTAAAGATGTTTGAGATGGTTATCGGCGAATGCGAGCGGATTATCAGCAAATTAACCATGGGGAAAAGCTTTGAAGCCCGGGTGATGAATATTATTGTAAACTCGTCCACCCATGAAGAACTCCATCAACAATTCGCCAAGTTGGGGCAGGATATTGAAACCTTGTTGTCGGATGACTCGCCGGAATGGCCGGAAATATTATAACAAAGGGGTGAGTTTCCATACTCGAAACTCCCGAAGCTATTTTTAGATTTATAGAAGACTCGTTAAAACTGGCCGGATCTCCATATACAGTTATTCAAGATGAATTAATCATGGCCCAGTGCCAGGTTCAGGTTCCCCGTTCGTTTTTCCAGCCGGCCCGGACCGAAACGATGAGTCTGCAAATGGTTTGCCGGCCGGAACTCTTGCGGAAATATCCGGGCGCCGAGTTGGTAACCAAAGGAAGCTATCGCCTGCAATGGTTTAGCGACGGCATCAAGGAACGGGGCTTAATCGTGACCGGAACATATCATTATGAACTGGATCCCAGAAAAATCCAGCGTGAAATCAAAGCCTTACTTCCCGATAATACCCCCCAATTCTTTTTTGAACGGCCTGATATGACTTATCAACCGCAACTATTGGCCAACTTTAAAGTAGCGCTGGAAACGGATGAAAAATATGAGGAATTATATAGTCTAAATATTAATTTGGTTAACGGCGAAATCAATAATAACTTCTTGGCCGAACTGGTCACCAAAAAAATCACTCCTTCGGAAAAACCCCGTAAACTTGAAAAACGCAAGATTGCTTACCGTGAAGGTTTTGAGGCATTATTAAATCATTTGAGGTGGTTGCTGGGGAAACACGATCGCCAATGGCTGGAGGCCGCCAAAACTCGCTGGCGGGAAGAGATCAGCTATTTGGAAAGTTATTACCTCGATCGCGGCGAAGATGGAAACGAATTAAGTTTTTATCGGCGCGCCGCCGAAATTTACCGGAAATTTCAACCGGTTATCAGAATTGAAATATGCAACATCGCATTGTTGTTTCTGCCGATGATAACTTACACGGTTGAACCGTTTCCCGGATTTAAAACACCCTCGCGAATGATCTTCTATGACCCGCTTACTCATAAAATCCGATGGCTTCAATCAACCTAAATCGCCATAATGATACAAAATAGCAGCCGCCACCACCAATCCTGCGGTTTCGGTCCGGAGAATACGCGGACCGAGGGTTACCGGAACCGCTCCTTTATTGCTGGCCTGTCCAACTTCCACTTGAGAAAACCCGCCCTCGGGACCAATTAAAATCGTTACCGATTCTGGAATTCCCGGTATCTTCTCCAATGTTTGTTTCAGCGAGCATTCCTGTTCGCCTTCCCATGGTATTAAAACCGGCCCTGCGGTATTTAAAA
>JBJKPO010000122.1:0-5867 GCA_046706235.1 Bacillota bacterium
CACTCCTTGCTAATAAGTGCTGCAAGCTGCATTTCGGTTTCGTTTAATTGTGTCATGGTTATTTCTCCTTTAGTTTTCTTTCTATTGGAGATTATTGCCATTTACACGGTCGGAAATACAGCCCCAACACAGTGTTTCTACCTGGATCGCAGTTGGATCGCTCATCGTCTCTCTCGTTTCGATCACGATTTCGATTTTCGGTCAATGCTGAGCGAATGGGTGTCTCTTTTTGCCACTCAATTTCAAATTTATATAAAAGACGAAACACATGGCGGAACCCGCGAAAATCGTTCAATGCTTTTCAAGTCATCATTCAGATTGACTATCAATAGTTCCAGCTTTTCTTTCATAGACAATGACTCCTCTTTTTTTAACCCTTTCAATAAATTCCGGCCGGTCGCCTTGATTATATAAATCGCTATCTAAACTGGTAGTTTCCTCCAAAAATCTTCTTGCCTCAAAATAATTCGTTGATGGCAAACCTTCCATGTAGATATCGATTCTTTCACTCCGTTCCACTTTTATTATAACTTTACGGTAAATAAATTCAAAGCCTTTTTGTTTATCGCTAAAATGTCTATTTTACTTGATTTGTGCTATAATAAATAAGAAGTAGATCATTTTGAGGTGACATAGTTTATGTATCAAATAAAACTCATTGAAGTAAAAAACCGGTTGCCGGATTTAATCGATATTGCCATCAAGGGTGAAGATATTTTCATTTTTCTAAAAACGATCAACAAGCAGCACAGTTTATAAGAAATTGAGAATAGTGAAACCATCTATAAATTATTTAATTGAAACGGAGCATGCTACATGACCGATAAAACAAAAAAAATCACTCAAGAATTTAAAAATACCGTTAAACAAAAATACGACATCGTTGAAATGAAATTATTCGGTTCTTCAGCCCGTGGGGATTCTACTGAGAGTTCCGATATCGATATACTAGTAAAACTACCAATAGTGGATCGAAATATTGAAGAAGATTTATTTAATATCGCTTATGATTTGGAATTGGAATATGATTGTGTGATTGATGTCGTTGTTCTTCCTCAGAACATCGGTAATTATCCGCCCCTTTATCAAAATATTGAGAGGGATGGGATTCTAATTTGAAAAATTAAGAAATTATAGCACTGGTAAACTATCGATTTGAGTGTGCCAACGAGTCAATAAAGGCGGCTCAATTACTTTTGATAATAAACTGTATATACCAGCAATGAATCGGATTTATTATGCCATGTTTTATGCTGTTCAAGCGTTACTTGCATTAAATCAAAAGAGTTTTTCAAAACACGGTCAAGTAAAAGGTTATTTTAATAGAGAATTCATTAAATCGGGAGTTCTTTCAAAAGAATTAGGAAAGCTTTATAATATTGTTTTTGAATACCGGCAGAAGTTTGATTATGTCGATATGATTATTCCGGATGAAGAGTTAATTGCCGATTACATAAAAGAAGCATTGAAATTTATCGAAAGTATCTCCGTTTATATTGAAAATAAAATAACTTGCGAAGAATAAAATTGAAACCTGTGATTTGTCTGCTATCGGGAGGTTTACCAATGAATATCCAAATTATCGAGCAGAATGGCAAGCCGGAATGGGCTGTCATTCCATACGAAGAATATTTGCAACTGGCCGAGGCGGCGGAGATGTTGCAGGATATCCGGGATTATGACGTAGTCAGGGCAGCGGTCGAGCGGGGGGAAGAAGAGTTAATTCCCAGTGAATTGGTGTATGCCATTGCGGATGGGGAAAGCCCAATCAAAGTTTGGCGGGAATACCGGAAATTAACCCAACAGCAATTAGCCGAAGCGGTTGGAATCAGTACGCCTTATTTATCGCAAATTGAAACGAATAAACGGACCGGCATGACGGAAATGCTGACAATGATTGCGAAAGTTTTGAAGGTGTCCCTGGATGAAATTGTAGCTCCGCCGCCGGTAAAAGATTTATAGGATTGATTATTATACATCGCCCTTTTACCTCACAGCCGGATGGTTTTACCTTCAGCCGATATTCAAGCTTTTTAACCCGAATAATCCACTATCCTTTTTATTTCACATAATTATTTATTTTTTCTATTAATTGACCCTAATAATCGTAACGTAGTATAATAAAATTACATGGATGTTTTTTACCTGGGAGGATATTACATGAACTCAAATAACGCCGCCGCTGTCAACAAAGAAAGACCGATTATCTCATTTTGCACGGACATTAAGGAATCGGTTCAGTCAATCGAAATCGACGGCGAGAAAACTTTTAATCAATACTGTTATTATATCGACAATGTAGCCGATTTTTATATCAAACAACTGGAATCGAGCGAAGCGGAGTTTTTCCGGTCCAATTTATGGGTGCCGGGCGACGCCTTGTGGGGACTGGCTGATTTTAAAAGCGGCGAATCCCTGAAAAACAATATTATCACCATATTTTCCCGGATAATATCCTCAATTGCCTATAGTTTGACATTAACCAACATCTGGTCCGCCGAGCAGGAAATACCGCCGTTAAATATGATCAATATAAGGGCCACCGCTTTTTACGGCCAAATATTACTTCGAAAACTGGCGAGCAGTAATTACTTCCTTTATAATGGCCGGTGTTTGAACGCTTGCGGCCGGATTCAAAGCGAAGCCAAACTGAATTCCCTGATTATCGGTTTTATTTTCAGCTCCAATAACGATGCGGCCAAACAAAAGGTGGACTTTTTGAATATCGAACTGCCGGAGATCGAATTCGACAGCATGGATGAGCAAATCCGCCAAATGTTATTTCCGAACAAGCTAGAAAAATGCGGCTGCAGCATCAAGTTTCACACGGTTAAGACGGAAGAAAACAAGTTATTATTACACTTCGCCACTTATCCCACCAAAAAATTGCGCGGATTGGAAGATACCGTCATCATCACCACTAATGTCGAGTTCCAGGTAGACCAAGCCGGTAAAATGTTCCGAATCGAACACCGGGAAGAAGGCGCGAGTTTCCGCAAGGAATATCCGGTTAATGACTTTGAATCGATTGACTTGATTAACTTAATTGATTTGGTGGCCGATAATAAACTAGGGTACTTAAAAGAAATCTATAACATCCATAATAATATTATTTTCAAATATAATTCCAACCATCACCTGATATTGGAATTTCAGGGAGAAGAACATTATCCCAGGGCCGTTAATGAAAATGGGGTTTATATCGGTAAGCGGATTATCGATTTTGCCAGGGATAAGTATTGTATTCTACCGGTGCATGATGCGTTTAACAATACGATCCGGGATAAAGCAATTTTAATTTTTCCCCAAAATATCAATAACGAAAGATCAATAATCT
Source organism: Bacillota bacterium (assembly GCA_046706235.1). Lineage (GTDB taxonomy): Bacteria > Bacillota > UBA4882 > UBA8346 > UBA8346 > JAEZJQ01. The sequence goes on from JBJKPO010000122.1 coordinate 3,338, forward strand.
TTACTGAAATCCCCAGTTTAAAGATAAACGACATCAGAGATTACAACGTTTATTATAGTTCAGTCGATTTATGCATTAAGTTTAAGATTGAGTAATTAGCCTTGATGCTATGCTTCAAGAATAATCCCTAGAAAGGGGAATTATATTATGAATAAACCCAAAAACACCGGTAAAGTTGAAATAAAAACGGAAGAGATCAAGACCTCCGGCAATCCGGGTGAAATCAAAGCGGAAGATATAAAAAAAACCAATGATATAACAGTTGAAAATAAAACGGATGATGTGAGCAATATCAAAAATATTAACGCCGCCGGTGTTAAAAAGGATAATAAACTACCGTTTTTTAAGGGAAAAAACGCGTATCCCGTTTATATCGCCCAAAACAAAGCGATATTCGTCGATAAGGAAACCGGTGAAATACTGGGCCCGATCGGGGAAGGCACTTTAGGCATTATTTTATACGGGGGAGATCCGGCAATGGGTTTTGACCCGGAAACCGGCCGGTTGAATGTCGAATGCGCCGTAAAAATCCCCCGGTTACTTTACGCTAATAGTTTTCTAAATTTCAATATCGCCGAAATCGCATATTATGAAGGTATCCAAGCGATTAAATTTTCCGGGAAGGAGTTTTTACTAGGCGCCGATAGTTTTTTCCGGCTTGATAACGCTAATGTTTTTACCAGGACTCCCACCAGCGGCAACGGAAATTGTTATATCGGGTTTTATCTGGCACCCAACTCCAGGTATAAAATTTGCTTGATTTCCAAGGATGAATGCTGGCCGAAGGAATTTAAAGAAGGCGCTTTGAACCAGGATTTATTTGAAAAGATCCAAAAACATTGTGATAACCGAACCAATCAATTTGATAATTTATTATTTTTCAGGGATGAAGTAATCAATACCAGAAGAAGCGACGATAAGTTGCAGGTTTTTAGCCGGGAAGGCATCTATCGCACCTTCCGGCAGAAGAATATTAACGGCTGGTGGTTTAATTTGCCGATTGCCGTATATCCCTGGATGTCCTGCGATTTGGAACGGATCTTGACCGCTTACGTGGATGAAGGGTTGAATGAAAACAACGAAGCCGATAAAAAAGCGGTGGAGGACTTACGGAAATGGGAATTATCGGAATGGTTCAGGTTATTTTTGAATTTGTGCAACGGGATTTTAAATTTGCATGATGAGGGTTGTATTCACGGCGATCCCCGGCCCGCGAATATTATGACCAGATTATCGAACAAGATGAGGTTAATGGCCAGTTCCTTCCGTTGGATCGATATCGCCCTGGGTTATGATACCGGTTCTTATATGGCGGCAATCAATCCGCCCGATATTATCGACAATAAAAGCACCACTATCATACCACGACCGTTGGGCGGGGGGCGGACCACGCCGTTTTATGCCCCGGAACGAACCGAGGGCCTGGAATATGAGGATGTCGATTCGATTAAACTGGAGATAATTAACAACGAACAATTTCGCCTCCAATTTTTTTATAAACATAATACCTTTTTTGAACCGAAAATTTTACAGTTGCGAAAAAATGGCGCGGCATTATGCGAGTTGGGCACACTGAATAAAAATGACCGGATTCAGATCAAGGAATATATTTTTGTGGTTGAAGAAATCGGCGATACGGAAATTATTGTGTCGCATATCTTCGAATTGGCCCTGGATCGTTTGTTAATCGATGTTTCGTTTGATAAAAAAAGCCGGGAAAATATTACCAACATTTTAAACAATACTTCAATACCAAGGTACCGGATATTCCGGCAATGGTAGGAGGCGACCGATATTTACGGTTTAGGGGTCACTATTTTGTATATCCTTTATATGATTGGCTTGTCGGAGATTAAAATCGAACAAAAACAGGATCATCCCAATGCCATGTTTACCCACCGGCAGGCAATCTTTAACGAACTAATTGCGTTACTTCGCAATAAATCTTTTTTAAAAAATACTTTACATATCATTGCCAAAAAAGGATATCAAGATTTTAACTCGCTTTGCACTCAGGGAGTTTTGCTGGCCCAATATACGGACGACTATACGCTGGAAGCCACCAACATCATGGATACCGGTAATCCCGCCGATACCGGCAATATTGTCGAAACCGGCAAAAAAACCAATAAAAAAGAAGAAACCGATTCCCAGAAAATCAGCGCCATTACCGATATCATTTTAAGCAGCGACAGTAATCTGGAGATTATTCTTTACGGTTTAAACCACAATATCGGGTTGTTTGTGCAGATCCTGTACTTTGTACTGAGCTGCCTGTGGCGAAGGGAAGAGTTTAATGACGAACGGATAGTTGAGAACCATGAGTTCATCCCGTTTTGCGCCGATAAGATCAAGATCAAGGATGCCAATCAACGCAAGGAACCCGCCAACGCCGCTTACAACGCCATGAATAAAATCCAGAGCGGAGTCGCGCCGCTGTCGCTTAAGACCAAAAAATATTCGGAAACCGGCCAATTGAACCTGTTATTATTCGGCCGGATTGACCAGTGCATCGCCGTGACCCTGAAAA